>DASVVF010001036.1:0-3319 GCA_036386695.1 Catenuloplanes sp.
GGTGGTGGCCCGGCCCGCCGGGCCACCACCACCGGCCGGCCCACCCGGACCGCCTGTCCCGCGCCGCGCCGCGCGATGTCACCTAGGCTGGGATCATGACCACCAGGCCAGTCAGGATAGGGCTGCAGATTCAGCCACAGCATGCCGACTACAAGAAGATCCGCAGTACGGTCGCCGCAGCCGAAGATCTCGGTGTGGACATCCTCTTCAACTGGGACCATTTCTACCCGCTCACCGGCGACCCCGACGGCCAGCACTTCGAATGCTGGACCATGCTGGGGGCCTGGGCGGAAGCGACCTCCCGGGTGGAGATCGGCGCCCTGGTGAGCTGCAACAGTTACCGCAACCCCGACCTGCTGGCCGACATGGCCCGCACCGTCGATCACATCAGCGGCGGCCGGTTGATTCTCGGCATCGGCTCGGGCTGGTTCGAGCGGGACTACACCCAGTACGGCTACGAGTTCGGCACCGCCGGCGGCCGGCTGGACAACCTGGCCGAGGCGCTGCCGCGGATCGAGTCCCGGTTGGCCACGTTGAACCCGGCACCGACCAGAAAGATCCCGGTGCTCATCGGGGGCGGTGGCGAGAAGAAGACGTTGAAACTGGTGGCCCGGCACGCCGACATCTGGCACGGCTTCGGGGACCCCGAGATCATCGAGCGCAAGGTCGCGATCCTCGGCCGGCACTGCGCCGACGTGGGCCGCGACGTCGCCGAGATCGAACTCTCCACCGGTGTCGGGGGTGACGCCGGACCCGCGGACCTGGGCGCGACGCTGCGCGGGCTCGGCGTTTCGTTGTTCACCATCGGCGTCGGCGGGCCGGACTACGACCTGGGACCGCTGCGCCAGTGGATCGCCTGGCGCGACAGCCAGAACGGCTGAGTCGCCCCGGCCGAGTCACTCCCTCGCGATGGTTCGCGGCCGGCCACCGGGGCGTGCCAGTATTACCGACCAGTAGGTGGCTGGCGGAGGGAGTGGCATGGTGGAGCGCGGATCTGCCGACGGCACGCGCACGGCGTACCGCATCTGTCCGCTGTGCGAAGCCACCTGCGGGTTGGCGCTGACCATCACGGACAACCTGGTCACCCACGCCCGTGGTGACCGTGAGCACGTCTTCAGCGCCGGGTTCATCTGCCCGAAGGGGGCCGCGTTCCCCGAGCTGCTGGCCGACCCGGACCGGCTCCGGCGACCGTTGCTCAAGGTCGACGGGGTGCACCGGGAGGTCGATTGGGAGCGGGCCTTCGCGGCGGTGCGTGACGGTCTCGGTGCGGTGGTGGCCCGGGGCGGCCGGGACGCCGTCGCGGTGTACCTGGGCAACCCCAACGTGCACACCATGGCCGGCGGCCTCTACGCCGCGCCGTTGATCAAGGCGGTGGGCAGCCGCAACATCTTCTCGGCCAGCACCGTCGACCAGATGCCCAAGCATGTCTCCTCCGGCTACCTCTACGGCGACCCGCTCGCCATCCCGGTGCCCGACCTGGACCGCACCGACCTGCTGGTGCTGCTGGGCGCCAACCCGTGGGAGTCCAACGGCAGCCTGTGCACCGCGCCGGACTTCCCCGGCCGGGTACGGGCGATACAGGCCCGCGGGGGGCGTTTCGTCGTGATAGACCCCCGGCGGACCCGGACCGCCGCGGCCGCCGACGAATACCTGCCGATCCGGCCCGGCACGGACGCGCTGCTGTTGTTCGCGATCGCGCACACGCTCTTCGCCGAGGATCTGGTCCGGCTGGGCACCCTGCGGGAGCACCTGAGCGGGCTGGACGAGGTCCGCCGGCTGGCCGCCGACTTCGCGCCGGAGCGGGTGGCCGCCCGGTGCGCCGTTTCGGCCGCGGACATCCGGCGGCTGGCGCGGGAGCTGGCCGCTGCCCCGACCGCCGCCGTCTACGGCCGGATCGGCACCTGCACGGTCGAGTTCGGCACCCTGGCCAGCTGGCTGGTCGACGTGGTCAACATCCTGACCGGCAACCTGGACCGGCCCGGCGGCATGATGTTCCCGCTCGCCGCCCATCAACGGGACCGCCCCGCGGCCGGCGGCAGAGGCTTCCGCACCGGCCGGTGGACCAGCCGGGTACGCGCCCTGCCCGAGGTCAAGGGCGAACTGCCGGTGGCCACCCTCGCCGACGAGATCGAGACGCCCGGCGAAGGGCAGGTACGCGCGCTGCTGACCGTCGCCGGCAATCCGGTCCTGTCCACTCCGAACAGCCAGCGGTTGGACCGGGCCCTGGGGTCGCTCGACTTCATGGTCAGCGTGGACCCGTACCTCAACGAGACGACCCGGCATGCCGACGTCATCCTGCCGCCACCGGACCCCGCGCACAGCGGCCATTACGACTTCGCGTTCCTCACCTTGGCGGTGCGCAACGTGGCCACCTATTCGCCGCCGGCGCTGCCGCCGGACCCGGGTGGCATGGACGAGTGCGACATCCTGGCCCGGCTGGTCGGCATCGCCGGCGGACAGGACCCCGGCGCCAACCCACGGGCGGTGCACGAGCACCTGCTCGGACAGCTGCTCACCGCGGCCGCCAAGGGCCTCGGCGGCACCGCCGAGGAGCTGCGTACCCGGCTCACCGGGGACAGCCCCGCCGAGCTGCTGCTCGACGCGCAGCTGCGCATCGGCGCGTACGGCGACGGTTTCGGCGCGCGGCCCGGCGGGCTGTCCCTGTCGCGCCTGCTGGACCACCCGCACGGCGTCGACCTGGGCCCGCTGCGTCCGCGGCTGCCCCAGGTGCTGCGCACGCCCAGCGGCACCATCGAACTCTGCCCGCCGCCGATCGCCGCCGACGTGGCGCGGCTGCGCGCCGCCTGTGACGCGCCGACCGATGACCTGGTCCTCATCGGGCGGCGCCACCTGCGGTCCAACAACAGCTGGATGCACAACGTGCCGGCGCTGATGAAAGGCCGGGACCGGTGCACCCTGCACGTCCATCCCGACGACGCCGCCCGGTTGCGCCTGGTCGACGGCGGTGTGGCGGTGGTCCGCTCCCGGGTCGGGGTGATCGAGGTGCCGGTGGAGGTCAGCACGGACACCATGCCCGGGGTGGTGAGCCTGCCGCACGGCTGGGGCCACGACGTACCCGGCACCAGGATGGCGGTGGCCCACGGCCGCGCCGGCGTCAACAGCAATGTGCTCACTGACGATCGGGTCATCGACCCGCTGTCGGGAAACGTGGTGCTCAACGGCATTCCGGTCCAGGTCGGTCCGGGCCGGTCCGACTGACTTCCCGGCACCTCCCTTTTCCGGCGCCTCGCGCTCCGGTGCCTCGCCGGCGCCCTCCATTGTGTCCGGGGCGTTGACCGTGGCTGCTATCAAGGATTGA
>DASVVF010001037.1:0-3158 GCA_036386695.1 Catenuloplanes sp.
CCGGGGAGGTCGAGCAGCCCGATGTGCGAGCCGACGATCAGGACAATGGCGACCGCGCGCAGCGCCACGCTGGTCTCCAGGCAGCGCCGGCGTCCGGTCCGGGCCGACGCGGCGGGGCGCAGGTCGGCGACGCGGGTGGTGTGCCAGTCCGCCGGCAGGTGCCCCAACGCCTGCTCAAGCCGCAGCGACATCTCGACGTACGACAGCGAGTCGCCGCCCAGGCCGACGAAGGTGCTGTCGTCGGTGACGTCGGTCCGCTCCAGTACCTCGGCGAAGACGGCGCGCACGTCGGCCGGCTGCCGGTTCGGCTCCGGTGCCGGCACCACGGTGGGGGTGGCCAGTCGCGCGGCGGCGACGTGGTCCAGCTTCCCGGTGGGCAGCCGGGGCAGCTCGGGGAGGAAGCAGACCCGCACGGCCCGCGCGCTCAGGCCGGCGGCGCCGGCCACCAGGCGTCGGATGGCGGTGGCGTCGCCGTCGCCCCGCACGGCCACGACGAGTTCCTCGTCGCCGCCGACACAGCAGGCCGTCATGCCGTGCTCGTCGAGCATCGCCTCGATCCGGTGCGGGTCGATCCGCAGGCCGAACAGCTTGACGAACCTGCTGCGCCGGCCCACCAGCTCGTAGAGGCCGGCGGCGGTGCGCCGGGCGACATCACCGGTGTGCAACTCGCTGACCGTACGGCCCAGCCGCAGGTCGGCAGGCGTCTCGGCGTAGCCGAGCATCACGTTGGGTCCGGAGTAGACCAGTTCCCCGGTGTCCGGGTCGGGGTGCTCCGGCAGAGGCGCCAGCCGGATCGAGCCACCCGGGATCGGCAGGCCGATGGCGGCCGGGTGCGCCGCCGCGAGGTCCGGCGGGAGGTACGTCATCCGGGCCGTCGCCTCGGTCTGGCCGTACATCACGAACAGGTCCCAGCCGTTGCGCTGGCCGAGCTGCGCGTAGTGCCGGACCCGGTCGGGCGCGAGTCGGCCACCGGCCTGGGTCACGTAGCGCAGCGAGGGCAGCCGCATGGTGGCGAAGCCGACCCGGTCGAGCAGGTCGAAGGTGTACGGCACGGCGGCGAAGGTGGTGCCCCGGTGTTGGCGGAACGCCGCCCAGAAACACGGGTCGGCCACGGAGAGTCCGGTGAGGATCACCGCCGCCCCGCGCAGCAGGTGGCTGTTGAGTACCGACAGCCCGTAGCAGTAGTACATCGGCAGACTGGTCGCGGCGCGGTCGCTACCCCGGATGCCGAGAAAGTCGGCGATCGACTCGGCGTTGGCCGCGAGGTTGTCGTGGGACAGCCGGACCAGCTTGGGGGAGCCGGTCGATCCGGAGGTGCTCAGCAGCACGGCCAGGTCGGGATGTAGTTGGTGGGCCGGGACCGCGTTGCGTTCCTGCAATTCGTACCCGGCGCGGTGGGTGCGCACGACGACATCCGGGTCGTAGGCGTCGATCATCGACTCCACCGCGGCCGGGTTGTCCCCGGGGGCCAGCAGTACGGGGTGTCCGCCCGCCAGCGCCGCGAGGTACCCGATCACCGCGTCGACCGTGTTGGCCCCTTCGAGCAGCAGCAACCGGCGGACCGGCCCGAGTCGCCGACTGAACTGGGTGACCCGGGCGGCCAGTTCCCGGTAGGAGAGTTCGCCGTCGCCGGTGATCAGCGCGATCCGGTCGCCATGGGCCGCGAGGTCGGCCGCGAACGGCACACTCCTGGTGTCCTGACCTGCGTCGGGGATCATCGCCACACGGCGACCTTAAGGTAAGCCTAGCCTAAACGAAAGTGGTGGAGCGGTTCGCCGCTGAGTTCCGCCCCACACCGCGACCCACGCCGACGCCCGATCCCGCCCCGGCCCCGGGGTGCCACCGGCGGTTCCGGGCGGTTGTGCGACCGGCGGCCGAATGATCCGATCCGTGCCGGCTGACCGGTTCGGCGGAAAAGGTGGCGCGCGCCACCCGGAAAAATATCCGGCCGGCCGTTTATGCCGTAAACGCAGGGGCATCGTGTCTGGTGCAAGGCCCGGTACGATCGAGGTACAACATCACCGGGTGCTGCATTCCCATTCCGCTCCTCCCCGCGGAGTTGTCATGAGCACTAGTCAGGAACAGTACGGCGTCCCCGGTCGGACCGGGTATCCCGATGGCCAGGGTGGGCCTCCCGGGGAGCAGCCCACCACCCGGGCCCCCGGTGACTCCGATGGTGGCGCACACGTCCCGGCCGTCGACCGGCACACGGTCGTACGCCGGGAGAAGGAACAGTACGGCGGTATCAAATGGGGCTCGGCGTTCTTCGGGTGGCTGACCGCCACCGGCACCGCCGTGATCCTCACCGCGTTGCTCGCCGCGGCCGGTACCGCCGTCGGTGTGGCCAGTGGCACCAGCGCGGGCCAGGCGGCCGACGAGGCCGCCCGGCAGGCGCCGACCGTCGGCGTCGCCGGCGGCATCGCCCTGCTGGTGGTGTTGCTGCTGGCGTACTACTGCGGTGGGTACGTCGCCGGCCGGATGGCCCGTTTCAGCGGCGCCAAGCAGGGCATCGCGGTGTGGGTGTGGGCGATCGCCATCGCCGTGGTGGTCGCCGTGGTCGGCGCTCTGCTGGGCAGCGAATTCGATGTCCTGGCCCGACTCGACGGGTTCCCGCGCATTCCGATCAATGAGGGCGATGTGACGACCGGGGGGATCATCGCGATTCTGGCCGCGGCCGCGGCCGCGTTGATCGGTGCGATCCTCGGTGGCCTCGCCGGGATGCGCTTCCACCGGAAGGTCGACAAGGCCGGCCTCGGCCACTGAGCTGCCCGCACATCTTTCTCCGCAATCACACCCACCACGTTTCTCCGCAATCACGCCCGGACACTGGCGGCAGGCTGCCGCCTATTCCCAGGAAAGGAAAACCCATGCTGAACCAGAATGACATTTCCAAGCTCATGGGCGCCGACGTGTACGACAGCGACGGTTCCAAGATCGGCACCGCCGGACAGGTCTACCTCGACGACCAGACCGGCAGCCCGGAGTGGGTTTCCGTCCGTACCGGTCTGTTCGGTACCAAGGAGTCGTTCGTACCGCTGAGCCGGGCCACCCTCTCCGGTGACCGGATCGAGGTCCCGTTCGACAAGGCCCGGGTCAAGGACGCACCCCGGATCGACGCCGATGGTGACCTCAGCCCGGCCGAGGAGGACGAGCTCTAC
>DASVVF010001038.1:0-8735 GCA_036386695.1 Catenuloplanes sp.
GAGCCGTCGAGGCCCTGGCGGTCGGCAACGCCTCCCTGCCCGCCGGGTTCCGGATGGACCGGGCCGCCGTCGCCGACATGGTCGCCCTCGGCTGGTCGCCGCCGGGGGTGCTGCCCGGCTCCGGGGACTCGTTCGGCCTGCGTACCACCGTCGCGGCCGCCGCGCGCCTGGCCGCGACCGTTTCCCGGACCCTGCGCGACGTGTACGGGGCCCCGCACCCGGCCTTCCTGGTCTACCTCGTGCACGACTCGGACGAGGTGCCCGTGGACACCGCGCCGTTGGGCACCGCCCGGCACGAGCCCAGCGTCGACGCGGATATCGACGACCTCGACCTGACCGAAAGCCTGGCCAGCCTCACCGAGGAGGCCGTCCCCCTCGACGAGCGGGTCCGCACGGTGGTGGCGACCCTGTCCAAGACCACCGTCGACCAGTTGCAGGTGGACTCCGACGGCGACATCGGCATCCGGGCCGGATCGGCCATGGTGTTCGTCCGGGTCCGCGACAACCCTCCGTTGATCGACGTCTTCTCGCCCATCCTGACCGAGGTGGAGCCCACCGAGCAGCTGTACGTGAAGCTGTCCGAGCTGACGAACCGGATGCCGATCGGCCGGCTGTACTGCACCAGCGACACGGTCTGGGCCTCCATCCCGGTCTTCGGGCGCAATTTCCAGGCCACCCACCTGATGCTGGCCGTCCAGGTGATGACCGGGCTGGCGGACGAGTTGGACGACCGGCTGCACGGCGAGTTCGGCGGCAAGCGGTTCTTCGGCGAGGGCGACAAGCCGCAACAGAAGGACACGGGGGACCACCGCACCGGTATGTACCTCTGACGACGGGTCCTCAGCCCGAGGTGGGCGCCGGGATCGGGGCCGGCGTCTCCACCAGCCGGGACAGCACGACCATACTGCGGGTCGAGGTCACGAACGGCTCCGCCCGCAGCCGCTCCAGGGCCTGTTCCAGGTGGGCGATGTCGGCGGCGCGTAGGTGTACCAGGGCGTCCGCCGCACCGGACACGGTGTAGGCGCCCACCACCTCGGGGTGCCGCCGGGTGGCCATGGTGATCTGCATCGGGGTGGTCCGCCCGGTGCAGAACAGTTCGACGAACGCCTCGGTGTTCCAACCCACGGCTGAGGGCTCGATGATGGTGGTGAAGCCCTTGATCACCCCGGCGGCGCGCAGCCGGTCGACGCGGCGCTTGACCGCCGGCGCCGACAGCGAGACGCGGGTGCCGATGTCGGCGTACGACGTGCGGGCGTCCGCGATGAGCAGCGCGACGATCCGCTGGTCGACCGGGTCGATCTGCACCGATTCGCTCCTCGCCGGCGGGGTGGGTCCGGGCTGACTCCGTCGTCGCAGCGTACCGACTTCCGGAGATCATCACGGTTCAGCGACGGGCGCCACGAAGCGGACATGTCACTGGTCCGGGTGGCGGGGCGGGGTGCTGCCGCCCAGGCCGGCGCCGCCCCGGTTCGCGGCGGTCAGCCCAGAGTGGCGAGTTCGCTGACCGTCACGTTCGAGAGCACCTGCCCGTCTGGCCGCACCTCGCGCAGATACCACCGCTGCTGCGGAGTGTGCGGCTGGTTGAACTGCCAGGTGCCGCGCGGGCTGTCGATCTGACCGACCCGGGCGATCGCGCGGTTGATGTCCTGCGCGGTCAACCGACCACCGGCGATACGGATGGCCTTGTCGAGCACCTGGGCGGCATCGTACGAGGCGACCGCCGCCGCGGACGGCGCCACCCCGTGGGCCCGCCGGTAGGTGGCCGCGAACCGCCGGTTGGCGTCGTTGCTGAGGTCGGTGGCGTAGTTCAGGGCGGTGCGGATGCCCTGCGCCTCTTCGGCCGCCTGGGCCAGCACGCCGCCCTCGGTGAGCACCCCGGTGCCGTAGACCTGCGGCCGCAGGCCGGTCGCCCGCAGCTGTTTGAGGAACTCCACCGCGGCCGCTCCGCCGTAGTGGCAGAAGAGCGTGCCGGCGCCCATCGCCTGCACCCGGTCCAGCGCGGCGGTGAAGAACCCCCGCCGGGGCCGTAGGTCGGCCTCGGTCCAGACCACCGGGTCGGAGATCCGTGGATCGGTGGGCCCGAAGCTCTGCCGGAAGCCGCTCACCGCCTCCTGGCCGGCGGGCGAGGTCGGTGCCACGATCGCCACCCGGCCGCCCGGGGGCGCCGTCCGGGCGACGTGGGCGCCGAGCACCTGCCCGGGTTCGTCGTCGACGTACGAGGTACACCAGATCGCGTTCAGGTTCTGCAGGGCCCGCGGGGCGCCACCGGCGGCCAGCAGCGGCACCTTGGCCTCCTCGACCCGGTCGCGGACGGCGAGCAGCAGCGCGGAGTCGGCGACCCCCACCATCGCCACGACGTTCTGCCCGAGCAGGCTGTCGATGGCGGCGCGCCCCGCCTCGGGGGCGTCGCGCTCGTCGGCGGCGATCAGGTTGACCGTCCGCCCGCCGAGGCGCCGCTGGTTCAGGTCGAGGTAGAGCTGGAAACCGTTGACCATCTCCGAGCCGATGCTCTTCAGAACGCCGGTCTGCGGGATGATCAGGCCGATCCGGACCGGGGCTTCGGCGGGGCCGGTGTGGACCGGCGCGTCCCGCGCGCAGGCACCGGTCAGCCCCACCGCGCCGGCTGCGGCGACAAGCTTCAGCGCCTGCCTACGGTCGAACCGGACCACGTGCCATCCCTTCCGGGGAAGATGAGGCCGAAATCACTACGGCCTTCCGGCATTCCACCGCCTACGACAAGCTCCCGTCAAATGACACCGGTCAGCCGAATACGGACTGCAGCCCCGCCACCACTGTGGGCCAGATGCGGGCTTCCGGGTCGATCAGCGAGAAGTGTTCCGTCGATGTCTCCACCAGCCGGACATCGGCTCCCACCGAGCCAGCCGCTGTCGCATAGCGCCGACTGAGCTCCAACGGGACCTGCCGGTCCAGCTTCCCGTGGATGATCACCGTCGGGCACCGTGGCGGTGGCAGCCGGGCCGGGTCGGCGTCCGCGTAGCGGGCGGGCTGCTCGTCGGGGCCGCCACCGAGTAGCGCGCCCACCGCGCCGCCGTCCAGGTCGAGCCGGTACGCCCGGGTCAGATCGGCGACCGGGGCGAGCGCGAGGACCCCCCGCACCCGCCGCGGCTGGGTGGCGGCGTACCACAGCGCCAGATGACCGCCGGCCGAGTGCCCGATCAACACCGGCGCTCCCGGCACCACCGCTACTCCGGTTCCCTGACCGGCGGTGCCGTGACCGGCGGTGCCGTCGGTCGCGGTCGCATCGGTCGCCCCGGTGGTGCTGCGGTCGGTCGTGGCGCCGTCCCCGAGCAGGTCGGCGACCAGGGCCGGTAGCGCGGCCATCCCGGCGGTCACGTCGTCGAAGGTGGCCGGCCAGCCACCGTCCGGCTGGCCGGTGCGGCGGTATTCCAGTTGCGCCACCAGGTAGCCCCGGGCGGCCAGGTCGGCGGCGAGGGGGTCGAGGTGGCGGCGGTCGTACCCGGCCCGCCAGAACCCACCGTGCACCACCACGACCAGCGTCGTCGGTCGGCCACCCCCCGCCACGCCCGGCGATCGGCCGGCCCCCGTCCCCGTCCCGGTGTCGGCCCCGGTCCCAGTCCCCGTCCCCGTCCCCGTGTCGGCCGCCGTCCCCGTGTCGGCCCCCCGTCCCCGTGTCGGCCCCGTCCCGGTGCCGGTGCCGGCGCAAGGGAACCGGACGTCGGCCACCTGGTCGGGAAGCGGCCCGTAGCGCACGGTGGCATCCGGCGGCGCGGCGGCCCGGGTGAGCACCGCCCGCGGGTCCGCCGTCGCCGCTGGGTCCGCTCCGGTCGCCATCAAGGCCACGCTACCCGCGGCGAGTAGTCGCCAGCGGTACGGGAAGATGAAGGGCATGACCGACGCATCCCGCACTCCGCAGCGTAAGGACGAGTCGAACGGCCCGCAGGGCGCCGGGCCGGGCACCGTGGTGGTGGTGGGCCCGGACGGCCGGCCGGTGGGCGCTGTGGACGCCAACGGCGGTGCCGACACCGAGGACCCGGGCCGTCTGATCGAACAGCCGGCGAAGGTCATGCGGATCGGCAGCATGATCAAGCAGTTGTTGGAGGAGGTCCGGGCGGCGCCGCTGGACGAGGCCAGCCGCAGCCGGCTCCGTGAGATCCACCAACGGTCGATCACCGAGCTGGAGGACGGGCTCGCCCCCGAGCTGCGCGACGAGCTGGAGCGGCTGTCGCTGCCGTTCGAGGAGGGCACCACGCCCAGCGAGGCGGAGTTGCGGGTCGCCCAGGCGCAGCTGGTGGGCTGGCTGGAAGGCCTGTTCCACGGCATCCAGGCCGCGCTGGTGGCCCAGCAGATGGCGGCCCGGCTGCAGTTGGAGCAGATGCGCACCGGACGACCGGCGTTGCCGCCGGGCTCGGCGATGCCCGGCATGCCGGGGATGCCGGGTCACCCGGGTGACGCCGCCGGCAGCACCGGTCAGTACCTCTGAGCCGCTAACCGGCCGGAAACAGCTTGTCCAAATAGACGGCCACGCCGTCCTCCTCGTTCGACAGCGTGACGTCGTCGACGACGGCCCGTACGGCCGGGTGCGCGTTGTCCACCGCGACCGCGCGCCCGGCCCAGGCCAGCATCGGTACGTCGTTCGGCATGTCTCCGAACGCCAGCACCTGCGCGGCTTGCACGCCCAGCCGTTCGCACAGCCAGGCCAGCCCGGCCGCCTTGGTCACCCCGGCGGCGGAGATCTCGACCAGCCCCGAGTACGACGAGTGGGTGGCCTCGGCGAGCCCGCCCAGGGACCGGGTGACGATCTCCACGAACACGTCGGAGTCCTGCTCGGCCGCCCGGGCCAGCAGCTTGACCGCCGGTGCGGAGGTGAGCTCCTCCACCGTGACCGACCGGACCTCGGTGTCCTCGGCGTCCCAGCGCCGCGGCCAGTCGTGATCGTGGTGCAGGCTGCGGCCGTTCTCCACCTCGACCGCGAGCAGCACCCCGGGTATCTCGGCGCGCAGCCGCCGGGCCACCTCGCCGAGCAGTTCCGGGTCCAACGGAGCGGCCCGCAGCACTTCGTCGCGCACCGGGTCGTAGACCACCGCGCCGTTGGCGCAGACCGCCGGCACGGGGGAGCGCAGCTGCTCGTACACCTGGGCCAGCCAGCGCACCGGACGGCCGGTGACGAGCGCCACCGCGGTGCCCTCGTCGATCAGCCGGGCCAGCGTGTCGGCGGTCCGGGCGCTGACCCGGCGGTCGTCGCGCAGCAGTGTGCCGTCGAGGTCGGTGGCGACGAGCTTCAGGTCTGCTCCCATCATCACCGGGACAGTAGTCGATCCAGGTAGATGGCCACCCCGTCGTCGTCGTTGCGCAGGGTGATCTCGTCGGCGGCGGCCCGGACCAGTGGGTGCGCGTTGCACACCGCGACGCGACTCCAGCCCGCCCATTCGAACATCGGCAGGTCGTTCGGCATGTCTCCGAAGACCAGCACGTCGTCGGGGTCCACCCCGAGGGACTGCGCGACGACGGCGAGCCCGGTGGCCTTGTCGACGCCGGGCGGGCAGATCTCGACGAATCCGAGGCCGGCCTGGGTCACGGTGGCCAACTCACCCGGCACCAGCCGCGCCGCCACCGCCAGCAGGGTGTCGACGTCGTGGTTGATGGTCCGCGCGAAGGCCTTGATCACGTCGCCGGCCAGGCATTCGGTCCGGGGCCGGGCCTCGACCGCGGTCGGGTACCGCCACATTGGATCGCGATCGCCCCACAGTGGTGCGTCGTGGCCGTCGAGAGCCTCCACCATCACGGTCATCGGGCCGACCTCGGACTCCAGGGCGGCGAGGATGTCGGCCAGGGTGGCGCCGGACAGCCGCTCGTCGCGCAGGGTGACCGGGCCGGCCGGGTCGCTCTGGTCGACCACCCGGCCACCCCCGGCCATCACCCGGTAGTCCGCGGCGCGGATGTCGTTGCGGGTCAGTTCGGTCAGCCGCGGACCACGCCCGGTGGCTCCCACCACCGGGATGCCGGCGGCGCGCACCCGGTCGAGGACCTCGTGCGTGAAGGCGGAAACCGTGTCGTCGCTGCGCACGAGGGTGCCGTCGAGGTCGGTGGCGATCAGTTTGGGCAGACCGGGACGCGGCATGGGGTGCTCCCTCCCCCCGCAACCGACCGTGGCGAAAACGGGCGGAACATCCACCCTCGCCGAGAGCGGGCAGCAACCGTACCTCGCGTTTCGCGACGCGGCCATGTCGTCCGGGCAAACTGCCGGCCAAACGTCCGAGCACCCCCGGCCGAGTCAGCCGGGCCGACCGGGCGGACCGGGCCGGGCGGGCCGTGGGTCAGCCCGCCGGCTTGAGCACGTCGCGCCCGCCCAGGAACGGCTGCAGCGCCTTGGGCACCCGCACCGAACCGTCCGGCTGCTGGTGGTTCTCCAGGATCGGGATCAACCACCGGGTCGTGGCCAGCGTCCCGTTCAGGGTGGCGGCGGTCTGCGGCCGGCCGTCCGCGTCGCGGTAGCGGACGTTCAACCGGCGGGCCTGGAACGTGGTGCAGTTCGACGCCGAGGTCACCTCGCGGTACCGGCCCTGCGAGGGCACCCACGCCTCGCAGTCGTACTTGCGGGCGGCGCTGGAGCCGAGATCGCCGGCGGCCACGTCGATCACCCGGTACGGCACCTCGACCTTCGCCAGCATCTCCTCTTCCCAGCCGAGCAGCCGGAGGTGCTCGTCGTGCGCCTGCTCCGGGCGGCAGTAGGAGAACATCTCGACCTTGTCGAACTGGTGCACCCGCAGGATGCCCCGCACGTCCCGGCCGTGCGAACCGGCTTCCCGCCGGAAACACGACGACCAGCCGGCGTAGCGCTGAGGCTGGTCCAGATCCAGGATCTCGCCACCGTGGTAGGCGGCCAGAGCGACCTCCG
The DNA here is from genome assembly GCA_036386695.1 of Catenuloplanes sp. Lineage (GTDB taxonomy): Bacteria > Actinomycetota > Actinomycetes > Mycobacteriales > Micromonosporaceae > DASVVF01. The sequence goes on from DASVVF010001038.1 coordinate 6,878, forward strand.
AGGTGCCGACCAGGAACAGGTCGTCGGCTTCCAGCCGGTAGATCTCGCTGGCGTGCGCGCCGAGGAAGCCGGTGCCCTCCATCGATTCCGGCTTGACCAGCACCGGGGTGATACTCGGGGTGAAGCCGTACTCCACCGCTTGGGCGATGGCCATCTGCAGCAGGCCGAGCTGCAGCAGCGCACCGACGCCGGTCAGGTAGTAGAACCGTGATCCGGAGACCTTGGCGCCACGTTCGACGTCGATGGCCTTGAGGCCCTCGCCGAGCTCCAGGTGGTCCTTCACCGGCCAGTCCGGCTCGTTACCGGGGGCGCCGAGCAGCTGCCCGAGGCCGCTCGGGCGGACCTCCCGCAGCACGACGAAGTCGTCCTCACCGCCGGCCGGAGCACCCGGCTCGACCAGGTTGGGCAGGTTCAACTGCGCCTGACGCAGCACCTGGTCGGCCTCGCCGGCGGCCGCCTCGGCCGCCTTCACCTCGACCGCCAGCTCCCTGGTACGGGCGAGCAGCCCGGCCCGCTCGTCACCGGTGGCCCTGGGGATCTGCTTGCCCAGCTGTTTCTGCTCGGCGCGCAGCGCCTCGAAGCGCTGGACGGCGGCGCGCCGCTGTTCGTCGGCGTGCAGCAGGTCGTCGACCCGGGCCGGCGACTCGCCGCGCATCCGCTGGCTGGCGCGGAACTGGTCGGGGTCCTCACGGAGCAGGCGCAGGTCAATCACGGCTGTTGAGCCTACCGGGGTCGTCCGGCCCGGCGATGAACGGAGCCGTCGCCTCGACGGTGAGACCGTCCGTGCCGGGCGGGATGGGGGCCGCCGGCCGCGCCGTCAGGCGCCGGGACAGCTGCGCGGCGAGGGCCAGGGCGGCGACGCCGATGAAGGCACAGGTGATTCCCCGGCCGAGGTCGAGTCTGTTGGTTCCGATCTCACCCAGGTACGCCAGGTTGTCCAGCGCCATGCTGCGCTGGCCGAGGTCGACCGCGAGCCCGGTGAGCAGCGCGAGCAGGACCGCCGCGGTGCTCAGGCTCAGCACCCGCGTCAGGTGCGCCGCCGCCGGTGGACCGAACAGCAGCACGGCCGTCGCCCCGACCAGCGCGACCAGGCCGGCCAGGTACCCGCTGCCCCAGGCGTCGAGGTCACCGACGCTGGTCTGCAGGACCCGGCTGCCGGCGCTCTGCGCCTCCGGCGGACGGAAGAGGCTGGTGCTGATGGTGGTCGACTGCCAGTCGGAGAGCAGCGACGCGAACAGGGCGAGCGCCCCCAGACCGGCCACCAGCAGCACCACCGCGCGATCCCGGCGCGGCCCGCCCGGGGCGGATGGTCGGTGCGGTGGGGCATCCGCGTCACCCCACTCGACCACCGCCGGCGCGGCCTCGGACGGCGATCCGGGTGGGGTCGGGGGGTTCTGCGCCATGGCTACCATCATCGCCTGCCGGCGCGGCCGGCGACCAACGCCGCGGCAAGACCGAGCAGCGCGGCGGCCGCCACGCCGAACCAGGCACCGGTCCCGCGCGTCGTACGGACGTCGACCGCTCCCAGCCCGGCCAGGTTCGGCAGGACCCGGCCGGCCACGGCGTCGCCCACGGTCATCGCCAGTACGACGGTGCCGGCGCCGACCAGCACCGCGGCCATGGCCGCGCCGCGCGCCCCCCGGCCGGTGCCGGTGGCGGCCAGCGCGAGCAGGCCGAGCAGCGCCAGCAGGGCGGCGACGTACCACCAGCCACGGGTGAGTTGGAAGACGGCGATCCCGCCGCTCTGGTCGAGGCCCTCGCCGCCGGGCACCTCGACGCGGACCCGGTAGACGGCCCACGGTACGACCAGTGAGATCAACCCGGCGACGAATCCCAGTACGCCGAAAGCCGCCGCCAC
>DASVVF010001039.1:0-2037 GCA_036386695.1 Catenuloplanes sp.
GCTCGGTGACCCACGGGTGGTCCGGCGCGCACTGCAGCGCCAGGTCCATCGCCACCTCCAGGCCCGCATCGGCCGCGGCGGCGATGAACCGGCGGAAGTCCTCCAGCGTGCCCAGCTCGGGGTGGATGGCGTCGTGACCGCCCTCCTTCGCGCCGATCGCCCACGGTGAGCCGACATCGGTCGGCCCGGCGGACAGGGCGTTGTTGCGACCCTTGCGGTTGACCCGCCCGATCGGGTGGATCGGTGGCAGGTACAGCACGTCGAAGCCCATCGCGGCCACCCCCGGCAGCCGGGACGTCGCGGTGGCGAAGGTGCCGTGCCGCACCGGTGAACCGTCGCTGGCCGCCTGCGCCCCCTCGGAGCGGGGAAAGAACTCGTACCACGCCGAGAACAGCGCCCGCTTGCGGTCCACCCAGATCGGATACGAGCGGGTGGTCGACACCAGCTCGCGCACCGGGTACCGCCACAGCAGGTCGGCCAGGTCCAGCGCGGCGGAGATCCGTTCGAACAGCTGCCGGTCGGGGTCGCGCAGGGCCGCGGCGGCCGCCAGGACCTGATTCTGCGACTCCGGCGGCACGATCTTCGCCGCCTGGTCCAGCACGTCGGCCCCTTCGGCCAGGTCGTTGGCCACGTCTTCGACGCCCTGCCCGACGGCCACCTTCTTCACCACCGCGCTCCGCCAGGTCAGGTACGGGTCGGCGAAGGCCTCGACGGTGAACGTCCAGCGGCCGACCGCGTCCGGGGTGATGGCGGCCAGCCAGGTGTCGGTGCCCGGCTCACCGGGGCGCATCCGGGTGAACGGCCGCGGCACGCCGTCCGGCCCCTGCCAGACCACGTTGCAGCCCAGCGCGTCGTGGCCCTCCCGGTAGGAGCAGGCGGACACCGGCACGAGCTCGCCGACGACGGCCTTGGCGGGGTAGCGCCCGCAGGACACCGACGGCGTCACATCTTCGATCGGAAAGCGGCCGGTCATGATCTACACGTTAGTCAGAAGCCGCGCGGTCGGCGCGGCAACAGAGCGAATTTCGCGTGTCGTTTTTCGTCCCCACCTCCGATTTGGATGGTGACGGTGATCCATCCCACGGCCGCGCCGACATCGGGTTTGACTGCCGGCGCGCGGGGTAAGGACGTCGCCCGGCCCGCCGGCCGGACCCGGCCGCTCAGCCCGCCGCCAGCGGCCGGGCCCCGGCCGCGAAGCGCGGCACCTCGGCGCCGTGCAGCACCCGGGCACCGCCGGGGTCCCGGGCGGCCAACCGGGACGCCAACCGGTCCACCGGCACCCCGCCGGGCGACCCCGACGCCACCAGCACCAGGTTGCCGTACCGGCGCCCGCGCAGCATGCCCGGCTCGGCCAGCACGCACACCTGCCCGAAGACCGCCCGCAGGGTCGCCACCTGGGTCCGCCCGAACGCCAGCGGCGGCAGGTCGGTGACGTTGACCGCGTACAGCCCGCCCGGGCCGAGCAGCCGGGCGACGCCGGCGGCGAAGTCGACACCGGCCACCGAACGCGGCATCCGGGCCCCCTCGTAGACGTCCCCGACCACCAGGTCGTACCCCTGTGCGGGCAGCGTGGCCAACGTCGCGCCGGCCTCGCCGACCACCAGCCGCACGTCGGCGTCGGCGGGCAGCGGGAGCAGCCGGGTGACCAGCTCAAGCAGCGCCGCGTCGCGATCGACCACCTGCTGGGTCGACCCCGGCCGGGTGGCCGCCAGGTACCGGGGCAGGCTCAGCCCGCCGCCGCCCAGGTGCAGCGCCCGCAACGGCGCGGCGCGGGGGCCCGCCGCGTCGACGACCGCCGCCAGCCGCCGCAGGTACGGCACCGGCTGCCGGGTCGGGTCGGCCAGGTCGACGTACGACTGGGTGACCCCGTCGACCAGCACCGACCAGCCGGTCGGACACGCCGGGTCCGGCTCCAGCCGGGCGGTGCCGAAATCCACCCGCGCGACGATCGCCCGGCTCACCCCGCCGCGGCCACCGCCACGGCGGCCCCGATGATGCCGGCGTTGTTCTGCAGCGCCGCGGGCACCACCCGGGTCC
>DASVVF010001040.1:0-9283 GCA_036386695.1 Catenuloplanes sp.
GGGGCACAGCCGCCGCCCGGTGGCACCCCCCAGGCCAGCCCTCCCCCGACCAGCACTCCACCGGCGGCCACGACCGCACCGGCGCCGACGGTCGGGCAGGCCGCCGCGAACTTCCGGGTCCACCTCGATGACGGACTCGCCTCCGGCGACATCCGCGCCGACGTCGGACAGGACCTGCGCAGCCTGTCCGGCGGCCTGCGCGACGCGGAGCGCGACGTCGCACCGCTGGCCAACGAGCTACGGCGCAAGGTGAACGTGCGCGCCCGGGAAGGGGCGATCACCGACCAGTACGCGGGCATCCTGGAGAACGCGATCGACCGCATCCTGGCTGTGGCCTGAGCGGTCGGTCAGTCCAGCCGGACCCGGTTGCCGGCCCGGTCGAACAACAGCAGGCGATCCAGGTCGACCAGCACCGTCATGGGCTCGCCCGAGCGGGGCATGGCGGACAACGGCACCCGCACCACCACATCGCCGGTCGGCAGCGGCTCGGTCGACCCGGCCGGGTCGTAGGACGGGTAGAACCCGTACGGGCTGCGGGCGGTGGGTGACGCCGTGGCCTGCCGCTGATGAGGGATCAGCCGGGACAGGCTCTGCCGCACCAGGCCGCCGCCGGTCGGCGGGTCATCAGCCAGCACCTCGGCCAGGTGGTGACCGGAGTCCGGGTACTCCAGGCGGGAGGCCTCCGTCGAGGTACGCACCCCGCCGGTGTCCAGGTGGACCAACGCCTCGTGGCCCAGGTTCTCCACCAACCGCACGCTGCCCCGCAACACCGGCCCGGGATGCTCGCTGGACACCGGGGTCAGCGCGTCGGCCCGCAGGGCGACGGTCACCCGTTCGGTATGGTGCCGGGCCAGCCGTGCCTGCCGGGGGTCGCTGGCCGGCACCTCCAACTGCTGGGAGCCCAGGTCAACGAAAACCTGGTCGCCTTCGGCGTACACCGCCGCCTCCAGCAGGCTGGTCCGCGGCGTGCCGACGAACGCGGCGACGAAGACGGTCCGCGGGTCCGCGTACACCTCGGCGGGTGGGCCGACCTGTTGCACGACGCCCCGGCGCAGCACCGCGACCCGGTCCGCCATGGTCATCGCCTCGCTCTGGTCGTGCGTCACGTACAGCGTCGTCACCCCCAGCCGGCGGGCCACCGACGTCACCTCGGCGCGCAGTTCGGCGCGCACACCGGCGTCGACGTTCGACAGTGGTTCGTCGAGCAGGAACACGCCGGGCCGGCGGACGATCGCCCGGGCCATCGCCACCCGTTGCCGCTGCCCGCCGGACAGGTGGGCGGGGACCCGGTTGAGCAGATTGGTGATCCCCAGGTGCCGGGCCGCCTCGGCGATGCGCGACGCCACGTCCGACGCCGGGTCCGGCCCGGCGCGCAGCGGAAAGCCGATGTTCTGGGCCACTGTCAGATGTGGGTAGAGGGCGTAGTCCTGAAAGACCATCGCGACGTTGCGCCGACGGGTGCTCACCTCCTCAGCGACCTGGCCGTCCAACAGGATCCGGCCGCTGGTCGGCTGTTCGAGCCCGGCGACCAGGCGCAGGATCGTCGACTTGCCACACCCGGTCGGGCCGAGCAGCACCACGAACTCGCCGGAGGCCACTTCCAGGGTGACGTCGTCGACAGCCACGGTTCCGTCGTGGAAAACCTTTGTCAGCCGATCGGTGGCGACGGAGACCATGGCGACCACCTCCCCGCCCCCATCCTCCCCACCCGGACCACCCCGACGCCAGCCCCGTGCGCCGGATGGCACCTGGGAATCGTCGGATGGGCGGCACCCGGGTGTGTCAGTCCAGTTCCGGCATGGGCACCGGCTGCGGTCGGGGCCGGCAGGTGCCGCACTGGACGGCGTCCTCGACGACCAGCGCCTCGGCGCGCTGACGGGTTTCGGACCGGTGGACCTGCAGGAGGTACGGCCCGAATCGGGCATGGTCCTCACACACGCCCCGCCCGCAGAACCGGCACGCGCCGCGCGCCGCTTTGGCGCAGAACCAGCAGAGCACTCGCGTCTCCTAGCCGATACAGAGGTGGACAACAGATGACGTCGAACCGGCGCCGCAGACCTGCCGCACCAGCGCGCCCGGGGTGATCGGCAGGTCGCTCGCCCCCGGCGTCAGGCCGGCGGCGGTCACGGTGGGTGCGGGCAACGTCGGCGGCGGACCGGTCGTCGGGTCCGAGGTCGGGTCGGTGGGGCGCGGTGCGGTGGTGGTCGGCGCACCGGTCGGCCGGGGCCGTGGGGTGGGCCGGCGGGTCGACGGAGCGGTCGGGCGGGCCGTGCGGGTCGGCTGCGGGCGCACCGTCGGTGTGGGGCGGGTGGACGCCGCGGTCGGGGTCGGCGACGCGGTGGCCGTCGGCGTGGGGGTGGGGACCGTGCCGGCCGGGTCGCTCGGCACCTCGTCGTCGGGCCCTTCGCCGGAGGTCGCCGGCTCGCTCGGGGTCCCGGCCGGCGGGCCGATCGGCACCCCGTCGCCGCAGTCCAGGGCCGCTCCGGTGGCCGGCAGCGGGGTGCCGTCGAGCCGGACGCCGCCGGTCGACACCTGCACCGCCGCCGCGTCGACGGCGTACCAGGCCGGGCCGTCGCTGGTCACGGTGGTGCCCGGGCGGTCCAGGGTGAGGGCCAACGGTCGGTACGCCGAACTGGTGCTGACCGTGTCGGCCAGCACCCGCCCCCGGTCAAGGGCGAGCCGACCACGTGGTGTCACGGTGCGGGCGCCCACAGTGGCCAGCGGTCCTAGGCCGGTCCGGGAGCCGGGACAGAGCAGTACGGCACCGCCGCCCCGGAAGGTCAGCCGGCCGACGGACTGGTCGCCGACCTCGATCCGGGCACCTTCGCCGAGGTAGCGGCGGTCACCGGGGCCCAGTTCCACCCGACCACCGTCCACTGTCGCGGCGAGGCGACCCGACTCCACGGTGAGCAACGCCTGGTCGGTGCGCATCTCGGCCCAGGCCGGACCCGGGCTCAGGCTGCTGGCCGAGATCAGCGACGTCAGCAGCGCCAACCCGGCCACGAGCCACCACATCCGGCGCTCGAAGCGACGGTCGACGCGCTCGTCCACCCCGTCCGGGGGCCCCGGCGGTGCGGCCAGGGGTGGGTACCCGGCGACGGGATGCACCCCGAGGGCGGGGGCGCGACGGGTCTCGCCGGCGACCGGGGCGTCGCCGCGCGGCGGCACCGCGCCCGAGACCGCCACCCCGACCAGCGGCGGAAACCGGGACGCGTCGGGGAGAGACCAGAGCCGAACCTGGGTACGGGCCATCGCCACGACACCGGGGATGCCCTCCCCGACCGGGCCGATCAGGGTGCCCCGGCGCAGCTCGAGGCCGTCGGGCAGGACGATGACCCCGGCCGCCACGACGATCGCCTCGGTGGGACCGTTGAGCACGATCGGTTCCGCCGGCTCCAGCATCACCATCCGGGCGGTCGCCATCAGGGCCAGTCGGTGTTCGTCGGCGAGCCCGGCCAGCGCCGGGGTCTCGGTGAACAGAGCCTCCGCGTCAGCCCGCTCGGCGTGCGGGGGGCCGGGCAGCGGGCCGATCACAGCGGCCACCGCGGCGGTCGGCAGGGCCAGCAGAGTGGTCCCGGCGGTGTGCCAGTCGAGCGGGGCGGCCGCACCGGTCAGGGCGCTCGCCAGGCCCACCACACCACCGGGGCGGGCGTGGTGGCGGATCGTCCCGCCGGGGTCGCCCCGGCGGCGGCCGTGCAGGGCACCGTCGACGACCACGTACACGGCCGGTTGGGCGGAGCCGGCGAAGACCAGTTGCCGGCCCGGGGTGGGGCGTACCCAACGGGCCCGGCTGGCCAGAGCGGCCAGCGCCGGGTCCGACAGACCGCCGAGTTCCGAGCCGCGCAGCACGCCCAGCCGACGGGCCAGGTCGGTGCCGTCCCGCCGCTCGGCGGCGCGCTGACGGGCCCTGCGCAGGCGGCGCAACGCCCACCCGACGGCCAGGTGCATGACCGGCGCGGTCAACCCGGCGACCACGGCGAGCAGCAACAGCCGCCCCGCCCACCCGCCACCGGCCAGACCGGTGGCCAGGCCTGACACCCGGTCGGACCAGATCCGGTAGGCGAAGTTGACGGCGATCACCAGCCACAGCACCGCGATGGCGCCGTACAGGGCGATGAGCCGCCCCTCCCGGTCCAACACCGACCAGCCCGGCGGGCGGCGGCGCAGCCGGGCCGACACCCAGGCCAGGCCCCGGGCCCGCAGGTTCGGGATCTCCAGCCAGTCCATCAGCAGGTAGTAGCCGTCCAGGGCCAGGAACGGGTTGAGGTTGAACAGGGCGTTGAGGTACCAGACGAACGCGAGTTTGAAGACCCACGGCCCCGCCGCCGGGAAGCCGAGCGCGATGAGCTGGGTCAGCCCGGCCAGCACGAGACCCGCCGCCGGCCCCGAGGCGGTGGTGAGCATCCGGGCCCGGCGCCCGGCCATCCACACGTCCGTGGTGTCGACGAAGACGGACGGGATGCCGAAGTAGACCAGCAACCCGGCCGCCGGCACCCGCCGCCGGGCGTGTTTGGTCGCCAGCGCGTGGCCCAACTCGTGGCAGGCCAGCGCCACGACGTTGAGACCGAGCAGGACGACGGCGCCGACCGCGTACGACTGGCCGGCCAGGAAGATCGATTGGGCGCCGCTCCACCACGTCCAGGCGAACAGGCCCACGCCGAGCACGGAGACCACGGCCAGCAGAACGGCGACCGGCCGGGTGAACAGCAGGCGACCGCCGGCCCGGTAGAGCCCCGACACCAACGGGTCGATGTTGGCCAGCACCATCCGCTGGCCACGCGCCACCGCCAGCAGGCCCCGGCCCAGCCGAGCGGGCCACGGCCGGCGGTGCACCCGGCCCAGCGGGCCGAACGCGTCGACCGGCAGTTCGGCGAGCATGCGGTTGGCGGCCAGATCGGCCACCACCCGGCGGACCTGGTCCGGGGCGAGTCGCCCGGCGATGCGGGCGAACTCGGCGACCAGCCGGGCGACTGTGAGCCCGCCGTCCATCAGTTGGGCGAGCTGCCACTCCTGGGGGGAGAGCCGCAGGTAACAGGCCCGCCCGCCGTCGTCGGGCGAGCGCAGCATCACATACGCGGTGCCGCGGACGCTGACCAGCTCGGCCCATTCGACACCCTCGCGCAGGACCGGCCGGGCCCGCGCGGGGTTGAGGCGCTCGACGACCGCCGCCCACAGGCCCGGATCGGCCGGACCGGCGGGGGCACCGGGAGCCCGCCCGGCCAGGGCCTCCCAAAGGCTCACCCGGGTCTCGACGAAGGTCACTCTGTCAACCCTCTCGATCAGCGGTGTCGCGCCATGGACAGTAGATCGCGCGACGGGTGCTGGGAAACCCCTGATCCGCTTGCTGACAATCACGACTTACCAACAGTTGCGGCGACCACGCCGCGTCCCCGCCCGACTACTGACAGGCACCGTAGGGGGTTGCCGACCGCTGCGACGCTCCACTGTGGCGAGCCAGCCGCTGAGACCCACATCCCCGCCCACCCACATTAAGGCCCCCCGGCATGGAGCCGGTGGGCGGGACGACCAACCCCCTTGGTCGCCCCGCCCACCGTCGGGTGGAACGGAATGAAGTTTTCTTGTCGGTCAGGACGCTTCGGCGAGCGTCGCGGTGACGCTCTGCTGGGCACCGTCGCGGGTGTACGTCACCTGCAACTGGTCGCCCACCTTTCCGGCCTGCACGATCCCGACCACGTCGTCGGAGTCGTTGGCCGGCTGACCGTTGACCTGGGTGATGACGTCGCCGACCTTGAGGCCGGCCTTTGCCGCCGGTCCGTCGGGCGTCACAGCCTTGATCACCGCGCCGCCGCCCTCGGCCGGGGTGACGCTCACGCCGAGCACCGGGTGGCTGACCTTCTTCCCGGCCTTGAGCTGCTCGGCGACCTGCTTGGCCTTGTTGCTCGGGATGGCGAACCCGACCCCGATGTTGCCCTGCCCGCCACCGGAGGTCAGGATCGCGGTATTGATGCCGATCACCTGACCGTCGGTGTTGACCAGCGCGCCACCGGAGTTGCCCGGGTTGATCGCGGCGTCGGTCTGCAACAGGCCGGACATCGAGGACACACCGGACTGCTGGGGCAACGCACCGCTGCGGTCACGGCCGGTCTCGATGATCCGGTCCTTGGCGCTGATGATGCCGGAGGTGACCGAACCCTGCAGCCCCAACGGGCTGCCCAGCGCCAGCACCGTGTCACCGACCTGCATGGCCGCGCTGTCGCCGAGCGTCGCCGGGCTCAGGCCGGAGACCCCTTCGGCCTTCACCACGGCCAGGTCGGTACGCGGATCGGTGCCGACGATCTTCGCCACGGCGGACTTCCCGTTGGCGAAGACCACGTTGACCGAGCCACCCACGACGCCAGCGCCACCCTGGGCACCGGCGACCACGTGGTTGTTCGACAACACGAAGCCGTCGGCGGTGAGCACCACACCGGAGCCCTCGCCGCTCTCCGTCTTGATCGACACGACGCTGTCCTCCACCGCCGCGGCGATCTGCGACAGTGACGAGCGGTCCAGGACCTTCGCCGGCGAAGCCGGCAGCGTACGGGTGTTGCTGGCGGCGACCGTGCCGTTGTCGTCGTCCAAGGCCAGCGCCGCCCAGGCGCCGAAGCCACCGGAGCCCAACATCAGCAGCACCGCCATGGCGCCGAGCGCCACCGTCCTGCCGACCCGGCTGGGCCGCCGCTGCGGCTGGTCGCCGACGGGCTGCGCCCACGGCGGCATGGCCTGCTGCGGGGCGTTGTAGTGCGGGTGCTGCGCCGGGTCGTAGGTCGGCTGGTGCCCCTGGTCGTAGGTCGGCTGCTGCGCGGTGTCATAGGGCCGCTGCGTCGCGGGGTCGTAGTTGGGGTGCTGCGCGGCCGCGTAGTGGGCCTGCTGCCCCGGTACGCCGTAACCGGCGTGGCCGTTCCACGGCTGCTGGTGCTGCGGCTGCCAGGCACCGCCCTGGTACGGCGGAGCGGTGGTCGGCGCCGCGCCCTGCTCCGCCGGCGTGGCGTCGGGGTCGTGCGTACCGCCGGTGGTCGAGCCGGCCGGAGCACCGGAGCCGGCGTCAGCCGGTGCGCTGGTCGCGGCGTCAGCCGGTGCGCCGGAGCCGGTGGCGGTCGGTGCCCAATGGGCGCCGGCGTCGTGCGCAGCCGGATCGGACTGCCCCCACTGCGGCTGGGTCGCGTCGCGGGGCAACTCCGCGGTCGGCTCGGGCTGGGTCCGGTCGGGCCCGGCCGGCGGCCGCTGTGGGCTGGTCTCGTGCTCGTTCATGGCTCAACCATTCCCTCCTGCGCTTTGCCCACCCTGTAATCGTCCTGGATGTTGGCTGTGAATCAGGACGCGACCGGCTCGCCGGGCGGCACCAGCGGCAGCCGCACCCGGAAGGTGGCTCCTGCACCGGGCTTGCTGTCGACCTCGACGCTGCCGTGGTGGGCGGCCACGATGGCCGCCACGATGGCCAGTCCCAGGCCGGTGCCGGTGGTGGCGTGCCGGGTCCGGGCGGCGTCGGCCCGATAGAAGCGCTCGAAGACCCGTTCGGTCTGCTCCAGGGTGAGGCCCGGGCCGGTGTCCGCCACCTCCAGCCGGGCCCGGTGGCCGGCTTCGGCCCGCAGCCGCAGGGTGATCAACGCGGTCGGCGGGGTGTGCGTCAGCGCGTTCGTCATCAGGTTGCCGATCACCTGCCGGAGCCGCGCGTCATCGCCGTACCCGACGAGCGTCGCCGCGTCGTCGTCGATCTCCAGGTCGATCCGCCGGTCCGGGGCGGTAGCCCGGGCGGCCTGCACGGCGTCCATCGCCAGCACCGGCAGTTCGACCGGCGCCAGGACGAGCGGGCGCTCCCGGTCCAGCCGGGCGAGCAGCAGCAGGTCCTCCACCAGCAGGCCCATCCGGGCCGCCTCGTCCTCGACCCGGCGGACCAGCTTGGCGGCGTCCTCCGGATTGCCCGCGGCGCCCTGGCGGTACAGCTCGGCGAACCCACGGATGGTGGTCAGCGGGGTGCGCAGCTCGTGGGACGCGTCCGCGACGAACTGGCGCATCCGCTGCTCTGAGCGCAGCGCACGCGCCTCGGAGGCCTGCGCGGCGACGGCGGCATCGCGGGCCGCCGACTCCGCGGCCAGCGCGGCGCTCTCGGAGGTGGCCCGGGCGATGAACGCCGCCTCGATCTGGGTGAGCATCGCGTTGAGCGCCCGGGAGAGCCGCGCCAGCTCGTTCTGGTGCTGGTCCGCCCCGGGTTGCGGGTCGGGGATGCGGCGGGTCAGGTCGCCGGCGGCGATCGCCGCGGCGGTCAGTTCGATCTCGGTCAATGGACGCAGGCTGCTGCGCACGATGGCCGCGCCCACGGAGGCCAGCACGACGAGCACCGCGCCGCCCACCATCAGGTCGATCCAGACCAGCCGCTGAACGGCCAGGTTGAGATCCGACATGTTCTGTCCGACGTGGTGCACGGTGCCGCTACGCGACACCGTGACCAGCATCCGCCATTTCTCTTGCCGGTTGACCGACCTGACCGTGTACGGGATGCCCTGCTGCGCCTCGATCCGGTCCCACCCGGTGACCAGCGGTGGCAGATCGTCCTCGGTGAGGTTGTAGCTGTACGACACCACGCCGATGCCGTCGCTCGAGGACCTCATCCAGAAGAAGTCGCTCGGCAGGTAGACCACCCCGGCCGGCTGGTTCTTCGCGACCAGCGTGCTGGCCACCTCCCGGTTGACCTGGTCGAGGCGGCCGAGAAGGTAGTAATGCAGGGCAAGGGTGCTGGCCACACTGATCAACACCAGGGCGGCGGTCACCAGGACCAGCACCGCCGCGACCAGCCGGACCCGCAGCGGCATACTGCGCGCTCGCGCGATCATGCCCTGGCCGGTCAGGTGGCGGGCTTACGTAGCACGTAACCGACGCCGCGCAGGGTGTGGATGAGCCGGGGCTGGGTGTTGTCCACCTTGCGGCGCAGATAGGAAATGTACGACTCGACGATGTTGTCGTCGCCGCGGAAGTCGTAGTTCCACACGTGGTCGAGGATCTGCGCCTTGGACAGCACCCGGTTCGCGTTGAGCATCAGATAACGCAGCAGCTTGAACTCGGTCGGCGACAGCTGCACCCGCTGTCCGGCCCGGTAGACCTCGTGGGTCTCCTCGTCCAGCTCCAGGTCCGCGAAGACCAGGCGCGACGGCTCGTCGTCGCCCGCGCTGGTGCGGCGCAGGACCGCCCGGATCCGGGCGGTCAGCTCCTCCAGGCTGAACGGCTTGGTGACGTAGTCGTCGCCGCCCAGGGTCAGCCCGCGGATCTTGTCGTCGGTGCCGTCCCG
>DASVVF010001041.1:0-3611 GCA_036386695.1 Catenuloplanes sp.
GGCCCGGTCGTCGCCGGCCGTCGCGGCCAGCAGTTCCGCCCGGCGGGCCAGCTCGGCGAAGAACGAGCCGGTCATCCCGGACGTCGCCGCCACCACCCGCTCCACCTCCTCGTCGGTCAGGTGCGCGGACACCCCGTACAACCTGAGCAGCCGACGCCGACCGGCGTCGTCGGGCAAAGGCACCTCCACCACCAGGTCGACCCGGCCCGGGCGCTGCGCGAGCGCCGGCTCGACCAGGTCCAGCCGGTTGGTGGTGAGCAGGAAGGTGATGTCAGCGTCGCCGGTCACCCCGTCCATCTCGTTGAGCAGCTGGAACAGCAGCGGGTTGCCCATCCCGGCCGCCGACATGGTGCGCTCCTCGGCGACCAGGTCGACGTCCTCCAGCACCACGATCGCCGGCGGCAGCAGCCGGGCCAGGCCGCAGGCCTCCTGGATGAACTGCAGACCCAGCCCGGTCAACATGATCACCGTGGCGTTGGGCTGGGCGCCGATGAGGTGCCGTACGGTGTGGGTCTTGCCGGTGCCGGGCGGTCCGAACAGCACCACGCCCCGCTTGAGGTGGTGCCCGGCGGCGATCAGCCGGGCCCGGTGCTCGGCGATGCCCAGCACCTGGCGGTGTACGGCGTCCAGCACCCCGGCCGGCAGGATCACGTCGGCGGCGTCCACGGTGGGCCGGGTATGGAAGCGCAGCGGTCCGATCCCGCCGACGTACTCGTGCGGCTCGAAGGACAGCACCTGTCCCCGGCAGACGTGGTTGCGCACGGCGAGGTCGCGGATGGTCCGCAGGAAACGGCGCGCCACCTCGGCGTCCGCACTGAGCACCTCCAGCGACAGCTGCATCATCCCGCTCCGGCGGGCGCCGACCCGCATCAGCACCCCCAGCCGCTCGGCACCGCTGGTGATCAGGTAGAGGCCGAAACTGACACAACTGGTCTCCCGGCCGACGCCGACCGGCACCGTGGTGTAGTCGACAGCCCCCAACGAGAACTGTCGATTGTGCCCGGTCGCCACGACGATGTCGGTGAGGCCCTCGTGCTCGCGTCCCGGACCGGTGATCCCCACCAGCTCCGCCGTCGCGCCCGACCCGGCCAGGTAAGCGTCCAGCGCCGCCTGCACGTTCGGGTGCTCGTACGCCGCGAAGGTCTCGGTGACGACGGGCAGGCCGGCCGGTTCGGCGCCCAGGTGGTCCCTCAGCCGCTGCCACAACGGCGACGGTTCCTCCGCCGGGCGTAGCCGCGACATGGCCTCCATGAACTCGTGGAACTGGCGCCCGAACCGCCGTACGTCGAAGTCGTCCACCGTGCACCCCCCGCTCGTCGTGCCCGGTGGGCAGGCTACCCGCCCCGCGCGACGCCGGTACGCCCCGTCACCGCCGACACAGCCGCTCGCCGCCGGTTCTGGTCGCTGCCGGTTCTGGTCGCTGCCGGTTCTGGTCCAGCTGGTGCCATTTTCCGATCAGGCGCAGGCGAAGCACTGGTTGAGGCACGAACGTTATGACGGTTGTCTGGTTTGTCTCTGGCGGTGCCGTGGCGTCGGCGTAGTGTTGATCATGCGGCTCGACTGCGCCGCACAGGTCGACCGGCCTTTCGCCGGTCACGCTCCGCCGTCCGGACCGGTGCGGTTGGCTTTGAGCATTCCCGGGTGCGTTCCCGCAGGGAACGCGACGGCGTTCTTCCACACCATCGCACTTCAGGATGCCGTTCGACACGAGTCGGCTCACCAACGCCGCGAGGCGTACCGGGTGCGGTCTCGACCACGGCAGCACATGCCCTGTGGTGCGGCTCGGTGCGGCGATCCGAAGGGGCTACACCGCCATGAACACCGCCGTCACCATCTCGCGGTTGCTGCTACGCAGCCTGACGAGGCTGCGTACCAGCATTCGACCTCCCGGCGCGCTGGGGGCGCCATCCGCCGGCGCCGGAACCGAGCCGGCGCCGGCGAGGATTTCGCGATGACCACCGCGCGCCAGCTCGGTCAGGACGCGGGGACCGCCGTCCGGGAGACGACCCACAACAAGCAGGTCCAGTTCCTGGGGCGTGGCGGCCTCGCCGCGTATGGCCTGGTGCACTTCACGATCGCCTACCTCGCGGCGCGGATCGCGTTCGGCGCGGGTGGCGCCAAGGCGGACAAGGGCGGCGCGTTAGCGACGTTCGCGGCGCAGCCCGGCGGCCGGGCACTGCTCTGGGCGATCACCGTCGGGCTGGCGATGCTCGTGGTGTGGCGGCTCGGCGAGGCGACGGTCGGTCTGCGGTGGGTCCAACCGAAGACCAAACGGCGCCGCAAACGGATCGAGAACGCCGCCACCGCCATCGTGTTCGCAGTGCTGGCCGTCAGCGCGGGAAAGCTGGCCTCCGGTACCGGCGCGGGCTCGGACGATCGGCAGGAAGCGTTCACGGCGCGCGTCCTCGCGCTGCCGTTCGGCCAGCTGCTGGTGGCGGCGGCCGGAGTAGCCCTGATCGCGTTCGGGGGCGTGCTGGCATACCGCGGAGTGCGCAAGAAGTTCCTCGCCGATCTTGACCTGTCCACCGCCAGCCCCACCGCTCGCAAGGTCGCTGTCCGGCTCGGCCAGGCCGGCTACCCCGCCGTCGGCGTCACCTACGGCATTATCGGCCTGCTGATCGCCGGCATGGCGGCGACCTACAGCCCGAAGAACGCGGTCGGGCTCGACGCCGCTCTCACCACGCTCGCCGCGCGCCCCTACGGCACCGCTCTACTCCTCGTCGCCGCCGCCGGACTGGCCTGCTACGGCCTCTACTGCCTGTTCGACGCGCGCTACCGCCGCGGCTGACCATGCCCAGGCACACCCGGCCGCGGCGGGGGGTGCCCGGCTCGCCGCCATCCAGATCCCGAGTTCGCCGCCGCCCCGGGGAACCCGGCCGGGGAGCCGGAGGGGTCCATGACTTCTGCGGAGTTTGAAACTCATGGTCGGGCGTTAATCGTCAGGTTAATCGCGACGTCGGCAGCCGCTCGTCGCCACTCTGAAAGACGCTCAGTTGCTTCAATGTCACCGATATCGGACCTCTCTTGCAAGATGCTGACGGCGGACCCGATGTGGCCCTGGCGCGCCAGCAGATCGGCCAACTGGCGTGCGGCATCTCCGTCACCACTCTTCATCCTGGTACGCAACTCTCCCGCCTCGCCACGTTCGGCAAACAGGCCCGCCAGCCGACGTGCGGCATGACGGTCACCGGAATCCGCACGAGCACGCAACTCAGAAACCCGATCCTGGTCAGCCAGCAGAGCCGCTAGCCGGTTTCCCGCGTTCCAGGCGCCAGCGTCGGCTCGGACTCGTAGCTCCGCCATCCTGCCGTGCTCAACGAGCAGGTTGGCACACCACTCGTCGCTCTCCCAATCGCCAGCATCGGCGAGATCCGACAGGACGGTAATCGCTTCATCGACGCTATCGTTGTCCAACAACAGCTTGGCAGCGCGCCTACCCGTTTCCCCGCCCTTGTCGCCATCTCTCCTACTGAGGCTTTCCGAGTAACGGCCGTTGACGTTGGGTGACGGACTTTAGGTGGTCCGGCCATGTTCGACGTGCAGGATCACAAGGGCCGCTGCGGTGATCCGGCTGATGGTCCAGGGGCAGAGACTGACGTTTCGTAGGGCTT
>DASVVF010001042.1:0-1743 GCA_036386695.1 Catenuloplanes sp.
CGCCGAAGACGATGACGTAGTCGGGATTCTCGTCGTTGATCAGGTTCAGGCTCTGGTAGATCGCGTCCGCCGAGCCGGCGAACCAGCGGGGGCCCAGCCGCTGCTGCGCCGGCACGGGGGTCACGTAGTTGCCCAGCAGCGTCGACATCCGCCAGGTCTTGGTGATGTGCCGGTCGAGCGAGTGCGACTTGTACTGGGTCAGCACCACGATCTTGAGGAACCCGCCGTTGGCGAGGTTGGACAAGACGAAATCGATCATGCGGTAGATGCCGCCGAACGGGACGCCGGGTTTGGCGCGGTCGGCTGTCAATGGCATCAGGCGCTTGCCCTCTCCACCGGCCAGGACGATTGCGAGGACCTTGGTAGCCATGCAGCGACGCTAACCACCCCGGTCGTTGAGCACCAGCCGAACGGGGACACTGGGGCGACTATTGTGCGGCTGTGACCCACTCCACTGCCAACGTCCCCGCCGACGTCCCCGCCGAACCCACCCCCGCCGACGCGTCGCCCGACCCGACATCGGCTCGGCCGGTGCGCGTTGACCTGCTCACCCGGGAGTACCCGCCGGAGGTCTACGGCGGCGCCGGCGTCCATGTCGAGTATCTGGCCCGGGATCTGCGGCGGCTGGCCGAGGTGCGGGTGCACTGCTTCGGCGCCCCGCGCACCGAGGCCGGGGTGACCGCGTATCCGGAGCCGGCCGGGCTGACCGGGGCGAACGCCGCCCTGCGAACGATGGGGGTGGACCTGGAGATGGCCGCCGGCTGCGCCGGGACCGACCTGGTGCACAGCCACACCTGGTACGGCAACCTCGCCGGGCACGTCGCGAAGCTGCTGCACGGGGTGCCGCACGTGGTCACCACGCACAGCCTGGAGCCGTTGCGGCCGTGGAAGGCCGAGCAGTTGGGCGGCGGCTACGCGCTGTCCTCCTGGTGTGAACGCACCGCCCTGGAGGCCGCCGACGCGATCATCGCGGTCTCCGCCGGGATGCGCCGCGACGTGCTGGCCGCGTACCCGTCGGTCAATCCGGGCCGGGTCCGGGTGGTGCACAACGGCATCGACACCGCCCAGTACGCCCCGGACCGGCGCACCGACGTGCTGCGGCGGCTCGGGGTGGACCCGGACCGGCCCAGTGTGGTGTTCGTCGGCCGGATCACCCGGCAGAAGGGGTTGCCGTACCTGCTGCGGGCGGCCGGGTCGCTGCCCCCCGAGGCCCAGTTGGTGCTGCTGGCCGGGGCCCCGGACACTCCGGAGATCGCCGCGGAGGTGCAGACCCTGGCCGGGGAGCTGCGCGCCGGCCGGGAAGGGGTGGTGTGGGTCCAGGAGATGCTGCCCAAGCACGAGGTGGTCCAGGTGCTGACGCACGCCACGGTGTTCGTCTGTCCGTCGATCTACGAGCCGATGGGCATCGTCAATCTGGAGGCGATGGCCTGCGAGACGGCGGTGGTGGCCACCGCCACCGGCGGCAACCCGGAGGTGGTCGCCGACGGATCCACCGGGGTGCTGGTCCCGATCGAGCAGGTCGCCGACGGCAGCGGCACCCCGGTGGATCCGGACCGCTTCGTCGCCGACCTGGCCACCGCGCTGACCGCCCTGGTGCGGGACCCGGACCGGGCGGCGGCCATGGGGGTGGCCGGGCGGCGGCGGGCGGTGGAGCACTTCTCCTGGGAGTCCATCGCCGAGCGCACCATGGCCGTCTACCGGTCCGTGCTCGACCCCGAGCCGGCCGCCCGGGGGTAGCGCCAC
>DASVVF010001043.1:0-2948 GCA_036386695.1 Catenuloplanes sp.
ATCCGGATCACCCGCACCCGTACCAACCTGACCAGCGGCAAGACCACCCGTGAAGCCGCCTACCTGACCATCTCGCTACCCGCCACCGACGCGCACCCAGCCGACCTGCAGGACTGGATCCGCCGCGAGTGGCTCATAGAAAACTGCGTCCATCACGTCCGGGATGTGACGTTCCGTGAAGATTCCCACCAAGCCCGGACCGGCAACGGACCCGCCATCATGGCCACCCTGCGTAACACCGCGATCGGCTACCACCGCACCAGCGGCGAAACCAACATCGCCCGCGCCACCCGACGCGCCAACCGCCGCCCACACGACCTCATCACCGCCGTCACCAGCAGCAACCCCAAAACGCAATGACCCTGACCTCAGCCCGGACGAGTACGAGGCCGCCTGGCACACCCGCCAGCCAGCCACACCGAGCGAGATATCGTGACCTGGCGTCACTGGCACGACGGCACGGCGTTCGACGACGACACCAGCCGTGCGTTCGGCGTCGTCGTCGCCATCGAGGTCGGTGCGGCCGGGCTCGGGGCCGCCGTCCTCAGCATCTGGCGCCAGCACGAATTCGTTCCCGTGTGGGTCGCGTTCGTGGTCGGGGTACACCTCTTCCCGGTCGCCGCCCTCATCCGGTATGCGGCGATCCACGTCGCGGCTGCTCTCATCACCGTGGCCGCTGTGTTGGCGGTCCCGGTGGCCCGATCCCGCTCGATCGCACCGAGCGCCGTAGTGGGTGCTGCCACGGGCGCCGTGCTGCTGGCTGCCGCCTTCTTCTCCACCGCTGCGGCGGCCCTGCACTGAACCTCCGGCGGCTCGGCCAGCCTGGCGGCAGGATCCTGCGGGGAGCGCCGACATTCGGTCACACCGGTGAAGTGTCAGTCGGCCGGCGCCGAACGGGTGGCGCCGCGCACCAGCTGACTGAACCGCCACGCGTCGGCGGCGCGGGGCAGGTTGTTGAACATCACGTACGCCGGACCCGCGTCGACCATGCCGGCCAGCTGTGCCATTTCAGCATCCGTGTACACATGGCCTGCGCCGGTGATGCCGTGCAGCCGGTAGTACGCCAGCGGCGTCAGGCTGGGACGCACGAAGGGGTCCGCGGCGTGGGTCAGGTCCAGCTCCTCGCACAGGCCCTGGACGACCTCGTCCGGCCACGGGCCGCGCGGCTCCCACAGCAGCCGCAAACCGACCGGCCGGCGCGCTGTGCAGGCGAACTCGCGCAACCGCGCGACGGCGGGCTCGGTCGGCCGGAAGCTCGCCGGGCACTGGAGCAGGATCGCGGTCGCGTTGAGGATCGCCGCGCAGCCGAGCGTGGTCTCCCAGGCCCGCGCGACGACGGGCGTCCACCGGAACCCCCCGACCTCGGTGCGTTCCTCAGCATTCAGGGGTGTGCGCAGCCGTCGGTAGGTGGAGCTTCTCGCCTCGTGGGTGATCAACTGCCAGGCCTTGATGGTGCACTCGAATGTCGGTGGAACGCTGGCCCGCCACCGCCGCAGCGTCGCTTCGCGGGGTGGCTCGTAGAACGTCTGCTGTACCTCCAGCACTCGGAAGCGTTGCGCGTAGGACGTCAGCCCCATGCTGGCTCCGCACAGGCCCACCTTCACCGACGTCATACGCGGGTGTATACCCCCCAACCCGGGGAATCACGTCGGGTTCGAGCAACGAGCATTCACGGATCGAATGCGCCGCCTCGCCGGCCGGGGCGGGTCGCCGTCGCGGCGGGTCACTGAAGGACGGCGCCCAGCGGGGAGAGCAGCAGTCGGCCCAACGTGGTGGTGCTGCTGTCCAGGCGGTCCCGTTCGCGGGCCAAGGCTGCGGCATCGTGGCGTACGGCCCACAGCCGTTGCGCGTTGCGCCATGCCACGTCGCGGGTGTACTCCACCAGCTCCCCCTGGTACCAGTCGTACAGGTGGCGGGTAAGAGAGCAACGCGGTGGCGGCATTGATCGCCCGCCGGACCGGGGCGCCGGCACCCTGGGCACCGGCGCGGGGGACCAGCTCCGCACGCGCGTGCGCCAGGACACGCCGCAGCTCGGGGTCCCCGGCGTCGACGAGCTGTTCGTCGATCACGTCGGTGAGCAGCTCCTGTAGCAGTTGGGCCTCGGCGGCACCGAGATCGTCTCCGCCGCCGTGGGCTTGACCAGCGCGGAACAGGTCGCCGTAGTGCACGAACACCGTATCGACGGCTCCGTCGCGTAGCTCATCGGCGAACGCGGCGTGTCCGGCGCGCTGAGCGCCGTCCGCGAGAGCGGTGGTCCACCCGGCATGTTCCCGCTCGACGTCCCGCGGAGGACCGATGCCGTGGACGAACACCACCCTCGTCCGCATGCCATGGCCTCCGGTTGTCGACGCCGCCCGCGTTGGGGGAAATCCTGCCGTACGGGGCCTCGCAGGGACAAGGAGGAGTCGCTGAAGAGTCCGACATACGACCCCCCGGCCACAGCGCCATGGCTGCGGGCACCACGCGACCCGGGTACCAGGCGCCGCGGTGGCCGGCTATCGCTGATCGTGCCCCTGCTGCGGCTGATCCTGCCCTGCTGCTCGTCGGCGTCGCCGCCAAGGGGAAAGCGCTCAGCTCGAAGCCCACAGCGTCGCCTCGGCGAGGTATCCGTCGCCGTCACGGCGCAGTACCTTGAGGAACACGATCCGACCCTGGTTGGTCTTCAGGCAGATCCGGCTACGGGCGTCGATGTCCACGGCTTCCTGGCCGTGGGTCTCCAACCGGTCCGCGCAGTCGTCCCGGGAGGGTCCGGCCTCGCCCGTCCACAGCACGACCCCGCTTCCCCAGAAACTGTCATATGCCGAACCGTTGAGGTACCCGTCGGAGTCGAGGTCGATGCTGGTGTTGCCACGCTTCGGCGGTTCGAAGTCGAAGTCACGCGGGGTGCCGTCCAGCCGGACCTCGCCCTGCCACAACACCGGGGCGGCGACGGGCCCGGCCGGTGCGGT
>DASVVF010001044.1:0-4365 GCA_036386695.1 Catenuloplanes sp.
GGAACGGCTGACGCGCTTCACGAGGCGCTGTCCATGAGTCCCGGCGACCGCGCCGCGAGGACGAGACGACTTGCGGAGGTTGCGTCGCGACTGCCACCGGCACTGTGGCTCGCCCAGCAGCTCGCCTCGATCCACTAGACAACCGCCTCAGTCGTCAGCGAGCAGCTCGACGAGAGCGACGAGCCAGGCGAGGACGCCGTCCGGACCGTCCACCACCGGGTCAACCGGCGAACGCCGGTGTTCGCCACCGCGATCACCGGGACGGCCACCAGGGCACCCACGATGCCGGCGAGCACCACCCCGGAGGCGATCCCCACGATCACCACCAGCGGGTGGATCGCCACCGCCCGGCCCATGATCAGCGGTTGCAGCACGTGCCCCTCCACCTGCTGCACGGCGATGACCGCACCCAGCACGATGAGGGCGGTCACCCAACCGGTGTCGACCAGGGCGACCAGCACCGCGACCGTGCCGGAGATGCCGGCGCCGATGATGGGGACGAACGCGCCCAGGAAGACCAGCGCGGCCAACGGGAACGGGAACGGCACGTCCAGAATCACCAATGCGAGGCCGATCCCGACGGCATCGATGAAGGCCACCAGCACGGTGGCACGGACGTACGCCCCCAGCGTCACCCAGGAGGCCTGCCCGGCGTCGGCGAGCTGCCAACGCGCGCTGACCGGGAACAGCCGCACCAGAAACCGCCAGATCCGGCTGCCGTCGCGCAGGAAGAAGAACGTGGCGAACAACACCAGGACGGTGCCGGCGAACAGCTCGAAAACCGTCGCCGCCGTCGACACGGCACCGCTGGTGAGCCGCTGGGTGTTGGCCTCCACCCAGGTCGACACCGCGTCGATCGCGTTGTTGACCTGGGTGTCGCTCAAGTGCAGCGGGCCGGTGCGGGCCCAGTCCTGGATCCGGCGGATGCCCTCACTGGCGTTGCGGCTCAACTCCGGCACCCCGGCGACGAACTGGCTGACCACCAACGTCAGCGTGCCCCCCACCGCGGCCAACCCGCCCACCAGCACCACCGCCGTTGCCAGCGACCGGGGGACCCGGGCCCGCAGCAACCAGCCGACCGCCGGCGCCAGCAGCGCCGACAGGAGCAACGCGATCGCCAGCGGAATCACCACGATCCGGATGGTGCTGATGAACTGCAGCAACGCCCAGCCGACCACGCCGATCACGATCAACCGCCACGACCAGGCGGCGGTGATCCGCAACAGGTGCGGCACGTCCGCGTCGTCGCGGCTGATCGTCGACTGGTACAGCCCGGGCACGTCGACCGGGGGCTCCGGCTGTTCAACGGCGAATTCCACCGGCGTGGCATCGCCGTCGGACCCCGCCCGGGCGGCCCGGACCGTCTCCCGGCCGGTCGCATACGCCCGCTTCAGGTCGCCGCGGACGCGCGCCAAGCGACTCAACGGACTCCCCCTCCCCCGCTACCACCGCTCCTGGTCCACCGCGCCGCAACGTCCACCGCGCCGCAACGGTCCACCACACCGCAACGGTCCACCACACCGCATCGGCCCGTCGCGCCGCATCCGGGCGTCGATCTGCCGTGCCGGACCGCCAGCGGCCGGCCGTCGCTGACCTACGGTAACTGTCGACAGCTACCGCCCGTGGGTGTCACCGCCCTGAGTTATCCCCTACCTTCGCCGACCTCGCCGCCGCACAGCCGGCGGGTCGGCCCGCCACGCGGGCCTGTCCAGCCACCCCGGCCCACCCCTACGGGTACCGTCTGCAGCTGTGAGCGTCGATCAGAGCACCGACTCCGGGCTGCCCATCCGGCTGCTGCACGACCGCGTCCTGGTACGCCTGGAGGGCAACGACGGCGAACGCCGTTCCACGGCCGGCATCGTCATTCCCGCGACCGCCTCCATGGGGCGCCGGCTGTCCTGGGCGACGGCGGTGGGGGTCGGGCCCAGCGTCCGCTCCATCGTGTCCGGTGACCGGGTCCTGTTCGACCCCGACGAGCGTTCCGAGGTCGAACTGCACGGCCGCGAGTACGTCCTGTTGCGCGAACGCGACGTGCACGCGGTCGCGGCCAGCCGGGTGGAACCGGACGGCACCGGCCTGTACCTCTGAGGAACGGCACCGGCCTGTACCTCTGAGAGCGGCCCAGCCTGCGGGGCCGCTCCTGAGCCGCGCGGACCCGCCCCCTGGCCGCCTCAGCCCTCTGGCGTCTCAGCCCCTTGGCCGCCTCAGCCCTCTGGCGCCTCAGCACTCCGGCGCCTCAACCCTCTGGCCGCTCAGCCTCCCTGGCCGCCGTTCCCGCTGGGACCGTTGGATCCGTCAGGGTCGTGGTAGTCGGCGGGACCGCGTTGACCACCGGTCGGGTCAGGGTCGCGCTGAGCTCCGGAAGCGCCCGGGTCGCTGTACCCACTGGGCCGTTGGTACCCGCTCTGGTCCCCGTAGCCACCGGATCCGGTAGGTCCGCCATAGCCCGGCTGACCGCCATAGCCCGGCTGACCGCCGTATGGTGGCTGACCACCGTAACCGGGCTGACCGCCGTACCCCGGCTGACCGCCATACGGATGTTGGCCGCCATGCGGAGGCTGACCGCCGTACCCCGGCTGACCGCCATACGGATGTTGACCGCCATGCGGAGGCTGACCGCCGTACCGCGGCTGACCGCCGTACCCCGGCTGACCGCCGTAACCGGGCTGACCGCCGTAACCGGGCGGGCCGTAGCCGGCGGGGCCCGGCAGTGCGTAGGTCGGTGGGGGCGGCGGCAGCACCACGGGAACCGGCACGATCGGTTCGCCGGGTGCCTCCAGGGTGCGGCGTACCCCGTCGGGGAAGGTCACGTGATAGCGGGTGCCGTCCCAGACGGCCGGTGGCATCTGCGGGTCACGACCGACGAACACCGCCCGGTGCCGGATCAGCAGTTCCAGCAACCGGCGCTCCTCCCCGGCCGCGTGGTGCGCGTCCCGGGGATGGGTGTCGAGGCCGCGCTGCATCC
The DNA here is from genome assembly GCA_036386695.1 of Catenuloplanes sp. Lineage (GTDB taxonomy): Bacteria > Actinomycetota > Actinomycetes > Mycobacteriales > Micromonosporaceae > DASVVF01. Next base: position 2,966 of record DASVVF010001044.1, read on the forward strand.
CGTCGCGCAGCAGTGCGAGCTGGGTGGCGGCGAACTGGAAGTTCCGCATCGCCTTGAGCCCGGCGTCGCCGGAGACCCGGCGGGCCCACCGGCGCGCCGAGTGCCGGCGGCCGAGGCTGCTCAGCGCGGCCACCTCGGGCGGTGAGAGCCACCCGGCCCGCACGTAGTGCGGGAGCACCCGCTCGGTGAGCCGGCCCTCCCAGCCGCGTAGCCAGGTGGCTAGGCCCACCATGCCGAAGAAGATCGGCACCATCACCGCGATGTAGCCGTACAGCAGGATCAGGTTCTCTCCGGTGGCCTGGGCCAACGACGGCATGAGGTTCCAGGTGCCGTGCAGCATCATCGCCAGCAACAGACCGGCAACCGGCGCCAACCAGACGACGCGCCGGTCGGCGGCCCGCGCCGCCAGCCCGAGCCCCACGCCGGTCATCGCGGTGAACAACGGGTGGGCGAAGCCGGTCAACAGAATGCGGCCGATGAAGATGGCGAGCACCATCTGCGCGCCGGTCGCGGGTCCGTACTCCTCCGCGCCGGCGGCGTAACCGTGCCCACCGAGGTAGAGAATGTTCTCCACCATCGCGAAGCCGATCGCCGACAGTCCGCAGTAGACGATGCCGTCGGTGATGCCGGACCATTCCCGCCGTCGCCGCCACAGCAGCAGGATCGGCCCGAGCGCCTTGGTCAGTTCCTCGATGAACGGCGCGACCAGCACCGCGACCAGGGTGTCCGGCAGACCCCACCGTTCGAACAGCACGGCCATCCCGGTGTTGACCCCCAGGGCCGCGGCGGTCGAGACGAAGGCCCCCCAGGCGAAGCAGAACAGCAGATAGCGGATCGGCTCCGGCTCGTACCGGTCCAGCCAGAGGAAGCAGGCGACCAGCACCGGCACCGGCAGCAGCGCCGCGACCAGCCCGACCAGCAGGGCCTCGATGCCGATGTTGTAGCCGAGGTACCCCAGGATGCCGACCGCGCAGGCGGCGATGAAGCTGATCACCCCGGCGAGGGCCAGCCCGCGCCGCCAACCCACCCGGCGCGCCGGTTTCCCGGTGACGAAGGCCGGGTGTGCGGCGACTCCGGGAACATGGAAGCCGGCGGGCGGGTCGTCCGCCGGCAGAGGCTGCGGTACGCCGACCTCCGCCGGGTCGGGACCCGGCGGCGACCCGGGTGCCGCATCGCCGAACGCGGGCTCCCCGGCGCCGGCCGGCGGCTTGCCGAGAGCCACGGGTGCCGCGTCGGCCCCACCGGTCGAGGGCTGGGCGGGCGGCGGTGGTCCGCTGGGCGGCGATTCGGCCATGACGGCAGCGTATCGAGCCGGGACCGGTCGCGCCGGGGGGGCGATCATTGCCGGTCCGGCACCGGTACCGGTGCGGCCGGCTGGGACTGGTGGTCGGAATCGCTGA
>DASVVF010001045.1:0-1568 GCA_036386695.1 Catenuloplanes sp.
TCGGGGCGTGACCGGGCAGGACGCCCAACTCGCCCTCGGTGGTGCGCGCGACGAGCATCTCGGCCTCACCGGACCAGACTTTTTCCTCGACCGCCACTACCTGGACGTGCAGCTGCTTGGCCACGCTGTCTCCTTGTGCAGGCTCAGGTCCCGCCACGCCGGCCCGCGGCTGCCCCCGAAAACCGGGGGGCTGTCCGGCGGAAATCCGGATCCGACGATGGCGGGGATGCGCCGAGTCTAAACGGGGTGCCGGCCACACTCCACGGCGGGTGTCCCACACCACCCGGCGCGGTCGGCGCGGAACGCACCGCCACCGCACGGTACGGCGGTGGCGGATGATCAGCTCTTGGTGATGAGTTCCGGGTGTTCGGCGACGAAGCTGTCGACGGTGTTGCCGGCGATGGCGGCGAGGAAGTCGGTCGCCACCGGCTGGAACGCCTCGCCCTGGTACTCGCCGGCCTCGTAGACACCGCCGCCCGGCAGCTTGATCATGGTCATCGCCGCCGGTCGGATGCCCTTCAGCGCCACCGCGTAGTCCAGCACGCTGTGCCCGCGTCCGTTGAAGATCAGCGACTGGCCGGCGGCCCGGAGCACCGAGTCGAGCTTCGCCGGGTTGGTGACGACGTCGCGGCTCAGCGCCTGCTCCGCGATGGCCTTGATGAACTGCTGCTGATGGCGCTGACGGCCGTAGTCGCCATCCGAGACGGTCTTGCGCTGGCGCACGTAGTCCAGCGCCTCCCAGCCCTTGAGGTGCCGCTTGCCCTTCTGGTACAGCTTCTGCGGGCCGGTGTAGCCCTCGCCGCCGTCGGTCCGGCCGGGCCGGGGACTGCCGTCGGGCCGGAGGTGCTCGGACTTGACGGTCTCGTCGATGGTCATCGTCACCCCGCCCATCGCATCGACGATCTTGCGGAAGCCCTGGAAGTTGATGATCGCGCCGGCGTCGAACCGCTTGATGCCGGTGTGCTGGGAGACCGTCTTGCTGAGCAGCTCGAAGCCGCGCGGCAGATCGGGCTTGCCCGGGTCGCCCTGCGCCTTGCTGCCCACCGACATCGCCGCGTTGATCTTGTTGGTCCCGCCCAGGTATCCGGTCTTGGGGAACGCCGGGATCTTCACCTGCAGGTCCCGGGGCAGCGAGAAGATGTAGGCCCGGTCCAGGCCGGCCGGGATGTGCACCACCAGGATCGAGTCGGCCAGCGGCGCCTTGGTGGGCTCGTTGGCGCGCGGGTCGATGCCGACCAGCAGGATGTTGAACGGACCCTTGAGGTCGCTGACCGGCGGCGGTGCCGCCGCGCCGGCCGCGTTGTCGCCGAACAGGTCCCCGGTCGGGACCGCACCCTCGTACCGGGCCTTGAGCACCTCGGCCGCCACCAGGGTGCCGCCGCTCATCACCATGATCAGAGCGCCGACGATCGCGCACAGCCGGGCCCACCCCGGCGCGCGTACCCGGGTAGGCCGCGCCGGTGCCGCCACACCAGCAGTCTTGTTCTCCACGCCGACCTTCCCCCATCCCTCTACATAGAGACGACGGACGGGTCCCCACACGTTGTATCGACCATGCCTGAATAACC
>DASVVF010001046.1:0-8433 GCA_036386695.1 Catenuloplanes sp.
ATCGCCGAGGTGGAAAAGGTCGCCAAGCTCGCCCGCGTACACCTGGGCTGGTGAACCCGCCCCGGTAGCCGCGTCCCGGTAGCCGCGTCGCCGCCCCCCCCCGGCGGGCCGCTGCCGGCGGGGCCATGATCGCCGCGCCCACGCCGCAGGTACGCACCCCGGCGCGGGGCCTGCTGTGCCATCGTTTCCTCATGGCAGTGCGCACCGTCGGGACGGCATCCGGTCCGGTCCGGCCCGGCCGGTCGCGCAGGCTGTGGGCGTCGCTGCGGGACTGGCGCTTCACCGTCGACCGGGTCCGCTCGCTGGTGCGCTCCATGCTGACGTCGTTCCTGGTGCTCAGCGCCACCCTGTGGCTGCTGCCCGGGGTGAACGCCAGTGGGCTGGTCTCGATCCTCTGGCTCGTGGTACTGGTCAGCGCGGTCGGCGCCCTGTTGCGACCGCTGCTGCTCGCGCTGGCCACCATCCTCGGCGGTCTGGGCGCGCTGTCCCTCGGCGTCTGCGTCCAATCGATCATCATGTACGTCGCCCTGGTGCTCGACCCGCAGGTCGACGTCGCCAACTTCGGCGCCGCCTTCGTCGCGTCCTGGATCGCGGTGGCGCTGGCCGCGCTGGTCAACTGGCTGGCCGACGCCGGCACCGACGACGCCTTCATCAGCGAGACCGTGCGGCTGATGGGCCGCATCCACCGCCGCGACGTCCGCTCCGGCGAAGGCCTGCTGGTGGTGCAGCTCGACGGGGTCTCGGCGCCGCTGCTGCGCTGGGCCGTCCGCGCCGGCAACCTGCCGAACATCGGCCGATTGCTGCACACCGGCAGTCACCGGCTCGCCGGGTGGCACACCGGGGTGCCCGCCACCACCCCGGCCGTGCAGGCCGGCATCCTGCACGGCGACGTCCGTCAGGTGCCGGCCTTCCGCTGGTACGAGAAGGAAACCGGCCGCCTGGTGGTCACCAACCGCCCCCGCGACGCGGCCGAGGTGGAACGCCGGCTGTCCGACGGTCGCGGGCTGCTGCGCGACGGCGGCGCCAGCATCAGCAACATCTTCTCCGGCGACGCGCCCCTGAGCCTGCTGACCGTCAGCCGCGCCGCCCTGCCGGGACGGTCGGCCCGGGGCTACGCCTCCTTCATGATGTACGGCTTCCCCCGCGCGCTGGTGCTCGGCGTCGGGGAGATCCTCAAGGAGCTGCACCAGGGCCGGGTGCAACGGCGCCGCGACGTCCAGCCCCGGGTGCGCCGGGGTGGGGCGTACCTCGCCCTGCGCCCGGCGACCAACGTGCTGCTGCGCGATCTCAACGTGTCGTTGATCGCCGAGCAGATGGCGCTGGGCGCCCCGGTCATCTTCTGCGACTTCGTCGACTACGACGAGGTCGCCCACCACGCCGGCCCGGCCCGGCCCGAGTCGCTGTCGGCGCTGGAGGGCCTGGACCGGGTGGTGGGCATCCTGCAACGGCTCTCCGCCGAGGCGGCCCGCCAGTACCACGTCGTGGTCCTCTCCGACCACGGCCAGAGCCAGGGCGCCACCTTCCGGCAACGCTACGGCGAACCGGTCGAGCACCTCGTCCAGCGACTCGTGCAGGACGGCGCCAGCGCCGCCGAGCAGCGATGCGCCAGCGCGACCCACCCGGTGGAGCAGTGGGGGCCGCTCAACGCCCTGCTCACCGACATCGCCGGGCGGCCCGGCCCGGCGGGCGCGGCGACCCGGGCCGCGGTCCGGTCGCACACCCACGGCGCGGAGGTGGCCCTCGGCCCCGCCGCCGGGGAGAGCCGGGCCGTCGACGCCGCCACCGCCGAGGCGGTGGTGGTGGCCTCCGGCAACCTGGCCATGGTCTACCTGACCCGGCTGCCGGGCCGGGCCGGCCGCGCCGGCCTGGAGCGGGCCTATCCCGGGCTGGTCGAGGGGCTGGCCGCGCACCCCGGGATCGGGATCGTCGTCGTCGACGACGACGGCGGACCCGTCGCCGTCGGGGCCCACGGGTCGGTCCGGTTGACCGACGGCACGGTGACGGGGATCGACCCGCTGCTGGCGTACGGGCCGCGGGCCCGCGCCGACCTGCTCCGCCACCAGCGGATGGAACACGTCGGCGACCTGGTGCTGATCAGCCTGGTCGACCCGGCCACCGACGAGGTCGCCGCCTTCGAGGAACTCGTCGGCTGCCACGGCGGGCTCGGCGGCTGGCAGACCGACGCCGTGCTGGTGCACCCGGCCACCTGGCCGTCCGACGCCGACGAACTCGTCGGCGCCGACGCCGTGCACCGGCAGTTGCTGCGCTGGCTGCGGCAGCTCGGCCTGCGTGCCGACGACCCCGATGGCGCCCCGACCGCCGGGTCGCCCGCCGACCACCCCGCCGGTGTCCCGGTCGCGGGGCGGGACGCCGCCACGGTCGGGGCCGGACCGTCCCCGCCGGTCGCCCCGCCGGTCGGCCTCACCGTTCCCGTCGGCGGCCCCACCACGCCGCACCCTGGCTGATCAGCAACACCAGGAGGACCGTCGCGGCCACCGCCTCCCACGGTTCCGGGAAGACCGCCCCGCCGAGCAGCCCGACGGCGGTGTACATCGCCGACCACAGGGCGCACGCCGGCGCGTTGGCCAACACGAACTTGTGCCAGCTCAGGCCGATGAAACCCGCCGCCAGCAGCACCGGCACCCGCCCGCCGGGCAGCAGCCGGGAGACCAGCAGCACGCTCACCTGCCGGTCGCGCAACCGTTCGGTCGTCCGGGCCAGCCGGCGCGGGTCCCGCAACCAGCGCAGCCGGCGGGCCAGTTGTTCGCCGCCCCACCGGCAGAGCGCGAACATCACCAGGTCACCGACGTACGCCCCGACGCCGCCGGCGACGACGACCAGCACGACCGTCGCCGGCTCGTTGTGGGCGGCCAGCGCCGCGGCGCCGCTGACCGCCACGCCGGTGGGCACCACGGGGACGATCGCGCCGAACGCCACGACCAGGAACAACCAGGCGACGGCGCCGAGCGCGGCGGTCACCGGGGTCCCACGGTCAGGCACCCACCGTGGGTCAGGACCCGGACCCGGGTGTCCGGCGCGGTCCGGGCGGCGTGGCCGGCGAAGCGCCGCCCGGGCTCGGCGAACAGGTGCGGCCGGACCCGGGTCAGCCCCACCGGCCAGAAGGTGCCGTAATGCACCGGGACCGCCCAGCGGGGGGCGCAGCGGCGCACCGCCTCGGCGGCCGCCGCCGGGTCGAGGTGACCCTCGCCGAGGGTGGGTCCCCAGCCGCCGACCGGCACCAGGGCCAGGTCGAGTGGGCCCAGCCGGTCCATGCCGGCGAACAGTCCGGTGTCGCCGGCGAACCAGGTGCGCGCCGCCCCGTCGACCAGGTAGCCGACGGCCACCGCCCGGTGCCGGGACCAGGGGCCGCGCCCGCCGTGGTGGGCGGCGGGCACCGTGGCGACCCGTACCGGTCCCACCGTGGTCCGGTCGCCCGGGACCGTCTCGACGCAGCGGTCCGCGTACCGCCGGCCCAGCGTGGCGGCGATGAACGCCGCCGCCCCGCGCGGCACGATCAACACCGGGTCGCCGGGCACCCGGCGCAGCGATTCCAGATGCAGGTGGTCGGCGTGCAGATGGGAGACGAGTACGGCGTCCGGTGCGCCGGGCAGCACCGGCGGGCCACCGGCCCGGCGGCGCAGGTGCGCCAGGCGGTCGACCAGCAGGGGGTCGGTCAGCAGCCGGACCCCGGAGTCCTCGATCCAGACGGTGCTGTGCCCCCACCAGGTGGCGCGGACGCTGAAGGTCACCCCCGCCACGGTACGTGAGGGCCACCCGGCTCCAGGGTGACCGGGCCGACCCGGTCAGCGGGTGAGCCTCCTGAGCGCCGCCCCGAGCCCGCGGGCGTACGCGTGCTGGAACAACCGGCCGACCGGTCCGGCCAACCGCATCGACCACCGCGCCGGCACGCTGAACGCGGTCACCGTGAACCAGACCCGCCCGTCGGCGTCGCGTTCCACCAGAAAGGCCTCCTCGCCGCGGGCCGGGTGGCCGGGCAGGGTGCCGTAAGCGAAACCGGCCCGGTGCGCGTCGCGCACGCTCCACACCACCCGGCACGGCGCCCGCAGCCGCACCGGCCCCACGCCCAGGCCCACGGTCAGCCGGACCCCCGGGGCGGCCAGCCGGGCGTCCGTGGTGATCCGGGTGCCGAGGGCCCGGTGCATCCGCCAGCTGAGCACCGCCTCGCCCGCCGACTCGAACGTTCCGCGCCGCAACTCGGTGCGGTAGCGCAGGTGCCGGTACCCCGACGGCAGCGTGCCGTCGCGGGTCGCCCCGACCTCCGGGTACGACAGGTGCTCCACGTGGGGCCTCCTGACTGTGGCGCCGATCACCACCTCGGAGAAGTATCCGGCTCCGCAACGGTTTGCACCGCCGGTCGACTCGCCACCGGAGCGCGGCTGCTGCACACTATGGCCCGTGACCGCACATGGCGCCGACAGCAGTGACCGCGGGCCCCGTTCGGCCGTGGTGGTGAACCCGTCGAAGGTCGTCGACCTCGACGAGCTCCGCGGGCTGATCTGCGCGGGGTTGGCCGAGGCCGGTTGGCCGGAGCCGATGTGGCTGGAGACCACCCCGCAGGACCCGGGGCGCGGGCAGGCCACCGAGGCGGCCGAGGCCGGTGCCGAGGTGGTGTTCGTCTGCGGCGGCGACGGCACGGTGATGGCCTGTGTGACCGCCCTGGCCGGCACGGACGTGGCGATGGCCGTCATCCCGTCCGGCACCGGCAACCTGTTGGCGGCCAACCTGGGCCTGTCCGACGACGTCGCCACCGGTGTCGAGGTGGCCCTTGAGGGTGGCCGCCGGCGCCTGGACGTCGGGGTGGTCGGCGACCGGTGCTTCGCGGTGATGGCCGGGATGGGGTTCGACGCGCAGATGCTGGCCGGCACCTCCGAGGTGGCGAAGGCCCGGATCGGGTGGTTGGCGTACGTGTTCGGGGCGTTGCGGCACCTGCGGGACCGCCCGATGCGGGTCACCATCGCGCTGGACGGCCGCCCGCCGCTGCGCCGCCGGGCCCGTACCGTCCTGGTCGCGAACGTCGGCCGGTTGCAGGGCGGGGTGCGGCTGCTCACCGAGGCGGAGCCCGACGACGGCCTGCTCGACGTGGCGGTGCTGACCCCCCGTACGGTGCGGCACTGGCTGGCGCTGGGCTGGGCGGTCATCCGCCGGCACGGCCGGGTGCCCCGGATGGAGACGTACACCGCGGCCCGGGTGGAGATCCGCAGCAACCGCAGTCAGCCCCGGGAGCTCGACGGCGACCTGATCGAGCCGGGTCCGGTGCTCAGCGTGTCGGTCCGACCGCGGGCGCTGGTGCTCTGCGTGCCGCGTCCGGAACAGGCCCCGGACCTGACCGAGGGCGTCGAGCAGGCCCGCGAGGCGGCGGACGAGGTGCGGAAGGCCGCGCGGTGAGCAGCACCAAGCCCGTCCCCGAGACCAAGATGATGGCCGGGGACGAGCTGTCCGCCGACGACGCCTGGCACGCGTTGCGCCGCTACGGCGGTTGGCAGTTGGTGCGCGACGCGTTCATCCGGTTCCGGTACGGCGACGGGTTCAGTCACGCCCGCGCGCTCGGGTTGCAGCTCTGTCTGGCGATCGTCCCCTTCATGATCGCCCTGGCGGGTCTGGCCACCGCCGTGGGCGCCAAGGAGAGCGGCGAGATGGTGCTCGACATCGCCAACGCCCTCACCCCCACACCGCAGAGCTCCGACGCCATCGGGGCGCTCCTGCACCCAAGCCGGAGCACGCAAAAGGCCGGCGAGGTGGCGCTGGTCCTCGGTCTGCTGACCGGCCTGGCCGCGTTGACCACGGCGATGGCCCAGATCGAGCGGGGGGCCAACCGGATCTACGGGGTGGAGCGGGACCGCCCGGCGTTGCGCAAGTACCTGCGCGCGGCGGTGCTGACCGTCTGCGCCGGCCTGCCGGCATTGGCCGGTTTCCTGGTGCTCGCCGCCGGTGGGGCGGTCGGCTCGTCGATGCGTGACCACTACGGTTGGGGGCCGACCGCCGAGCTCAGCTGGCAGGTGGCGCGCTGGCCGCTGAGCCTCGGGCTGACCATCCTGGCGGTCAGCGTGCTGTTCCGCCACGCGCCCCGGCGGCGCCAGCCGGCGCTGTCCTGGCTGGCGTTCGGCGCCGGGCTGGCCACCGCGTTGTGGTGGCTGGCCAGCAACCTGCTCGCCGCCTACGCCCGGTTCGGCGGCTCGTTCGGGGTCACCTACGGCCCGTTGACCGGCATCATGGCATTGTTGCTGTGGGCGAACCTGACCGGCATCGCCCTCTTCCTGGGGTTGTCGTTCGCCGCCCAGCTGGAGGCGATCCGGGTGGGCGTGAAGGCGCCGGCGCACCCGGACCGGTGGGAGCCGAAATCGGAGCGGAAGGCCGCCCGCAGCTCCAAATGATCATGCTTGGGTGTACGCCGAGCGGCGATCGGGTATAGCGCCGCACCAGACGATGACGGCGCCGGCGATCTGGGAGTGTGCGACATGGCGGTAAGGGCCCAACGGGACGGTCGGCGGCCCCTGGCGCACTTCACCGAGCGGAGCCTTGCCGGCCTGGCGGTGGTGGTGGGCGCCGGGGTGGCGTTCGGGCTGCTCCTCGTGCTGGTGCGCTTCCGCTGGGGCCCGCTCAACCGGCTCGACCGGGGAGTGGCCGACTGGGCCAACGAGCTGGTCTCGCCGCATCCGCCGGTGGTCACCGTGCTGCAGGCGGTCACCGACCTCGGCGGCCGGACAATCCTGATCTGGCTGGTCACCATCGCCGTGATCGCCCTGCTGATCCGCCGGCAGGTTCGGCTGGGCGTCTATCTGATCGTCACCGGTGCCGGTGCGCTGTTCCTCGACCCGTCGCTCAAGGCGCTGATCGGCCGGCTCCGGCCGGTGGTGGAGGTGCCGGTCGCCGGGGCACCGGGCAACAGCTTCCCGAGTGGACACGCGCTCGGCTCGATGGTCGCCTACGGGGCGCTGCTGCTGGTGTTCCTGCCGGCGATGCGCCGCCACTGGCGTACCGCCGCGATGGTGTTGACCGGGGTGCTGGTGCTGATCGTCGGCTGTACCCGGATCGCGCTCGGCGTGCACTACGTCTCCGACGTGCTGGCCGCCTGGCTGCTCGGCGCGGCGTGGCTGGGCGTCACCGCGTACGCCTTCCGGCTGTGGCGCCGCGAGGTGGGTCGACCGGTCGGGCCGCTGTCCGCCGGGCTGGAGCCCGAGGCCGGCCAGCAGCTCAAGCCGGCCCCGGACGAGCGGCACATCCTGCCGCACCCGGTGGCGAACGTCGCGGAGCTGCTCACCGGCTGGGTCCTGATCTTCGGCGCCCTGTACGGCTTCGGCATGCTGGTCAGCTACTACGTCGGCGGCAGCTTCGTCGACAGCCTCGACACGGTGGTGCCCCGGTGGTTCGCCGATCGCCGCACGGAGCAACTCAACGATGTCAGCTGGGTGTGGAGCAAGCTCGGCGACACCCACGCGATCCTGGCGGTCTCGCTGGTGTTCTGCCCGCTGATGCTGGCCCTCTGGCGACGGTGGCGCCCGGTGCTTTTCCTGGTGCTGACCCTGGTCGGCGAGCTGACGCTGTTCCTGGCCACGGCCCACTCGGTCGGCCGGGACCGCCCACCGGTCGAGCACCTGGACGGTCAGATGCCGACCTCGTCGTTCCCGTCCGGCCACATCGCCGCCACCATGTGCCTGTACGTGGCGATGGCCCTGCTGGTGTGGGGCCGGACGCGGCGGTGGTGGCGCTGGGTGTTCGTCGCCCTCGCGGTGATCATGCCGGTCGGGGTGGCGGTGTCGCGGATGTACCGGGGGATGCACCACCCCAGCGACTTCATGGGCGCGACGCTGCTGACCGCGCTCTGGGTCGGTCTCCTGTGGTGGGTCATCCGCCCCAACGCCGACGTGGCCGCCGGCAACCGGGCCGGCACCGGGGAGTTCGGCGACCGGGAGACCCGGTTCGACATCCACGGCCGGCCCGACGACGCCCCACCCACCCTCAGCACCCCGACCGGCGACCGGTCCACCGCCGGCCAGCTGAGCACCGCCGGCCAGCCGAGCACCGCCGGCCAGCCGAGCACCGGGGGCCAGCCGAGCACCGGGGGCCAGCCGAGCACCGCCGGCCAGCAGGCCGGTGCGGCGCAGGCGGCCGCCGACCCGGCCGCCGCCGGTGGAGCGACCACCGCCAGGTCGCTGGCCGACACCCGCCGGTCGGCCCGGCCCTGACGGCCGGCTCGGGGCTGGGGAGCCGGCATGCGGGTGATGACGTACAACATCAAGACCGGCGGCGGATCCCGATTGGGTCGGATCGCCGACGTCGTCAACGAGGTGGCCCCGGATCTGCTCTGTCTGCAGGAGCTCCGGGGCTTCACCCGTCGTCGGAGCCGACTTGCCAGGGAGTTCGCCGCCTCGATCGGCATGCGCCCGTACCTCACGCGGGGGATCGTCGGGCAGT
>DASVVF010001047.1:0-4960 GCA_036386695.1 Catenuloplanes sp.
CCGGGCCCCGCCGTCCATCATCCGGACCAGGCCGTCGTCGCCTCCCACGGCGATCACCGCCCCGTCCGGGCTCACCGCCATGTCGGTCACGGTGAACGGGAACTCCTCGCTGGTCGAGAGCACCCGGGCGGTCCGCGGAACGCTGACGTCCCACACCTCCACGTGCTCGTCGCGCAGGGCGGCGAGGGCCCTGCCCCCCTTGGTGAACTTCAGGTCCAGGACGAAACCCGACGTGCGTACCTTGAGCCGGGTCATGCCGCTGGTCGGCCGGGCCACGGTGCGCAGGTTGACGCTGGTGTCGGTGGAGCCGATCGCGAGCGTCCGCCCGTCCGGGCTGAACTCGACCGCCTTGACGTGGGTCAGTTCCGGGCCGAGCGCCAGGATCGCCGCGGGAAGCGGCTTGGCTTCGCTGTTCGTCCACCGCGCCACCTCGTCGACGCGCCGCCGGCTGGACACGTCGTACAGCCGGGCTCCGTTGCGGTCGGTGCCGATGGCCAGCCGGTGTCCCGCCCGGTCCAGCGCCACGTCGGTGATCACCCGGTCGGCGACGGTCAGCGTGGCGGCGGGCCGCTGCTGGTCGGTCGCGTCCCACAGGTGCAGCTCGTGCGGGGAGACCAAGACGGCGACCAGGGTGCCGTCGTGGTTGACCGCGATGCGGGCCATGGACGTGCCGTCCGTCGCCCGGACCACCGCGGGGGCGATCGGGTGCCCTTCGCCGGGCCGCGCCGGGTCCCAGCGTCGGACGGCACCGTCGGCGCGAACGGTGAACAGCCGACCCTGGCCGTCGAACGCGAGGCCGCCGGGCCGGCCACTGGTCGCCTCGCGGATCCGGCGGTCGCGTGGGTTGCCGCTGGCGCTGAGCAGGCTGCTGCGCGCCCCCACGACGCCGGGGTCGATCCGATAGGCCGCCTGGCTGAGCAGCAGCGACAACGAGGGGTCGCGTTGCCGGACACTGTCGGCCTTGGTGGCCGCCTGGTTGGCGGCGGCGATCCGGGCCAGCTCCGCCTGGTGTTCGGCCCGGGACTTCTCCTGCCGGTTCAGCACGTACACGGTGCCGACGGTGGCCAGCAGCAGCACGACCACCGCCGCGGTCGCCCGCCTGAGCAGCCGGCCGAAGCGTTGCTGCCGGGTGGAGGCGGCCAGGAACGCCTCGGCCCGGGGGCTGGGGATACGCCTGGCGCTGACGCTGGTGGCGCGGTCGAGCCGGGTACCGCGCAGCAGCGCGGACGGGTCCGTGCCGTCCCAGCCCGAGGCGGACTCTTCCAGCTCCTGGAAGGCGATGTTGTCCGCGCGGTCGTCGTTGAGCCAGGCGCGCAGCCGGGGCCACACCCGCAGCAGTACCTCGTGGGTGATCTCGACGTTGTCGTCGTCCCCGTCGGGCAGCCGGTCCTGGGTGAGCAGCCGGGCGGCGGTGAACACCTCCAGCACCCCGGCGGCGGCCTCCGCCGGCAGACCCTGGAGCAGGTCCCGGCGGCGGACCCGGCGGCGGGCGTCGTCGGCCCCGTGACCGATCCGCACCAACCGCAGGAAGAACGAGCGGACCAGTTCCTCGCGGGCGTTCTGCTCCAGCAGCCGGGTGGCAGCCACGCTGTCCGACACCGGCCGCCCGTTGCCGGCCGGCGCGGCGGGATCCGGGCGCAGCTCGGCGAAGGCCAACTCGGCGCTCTGGGCGACCGCCTGCTGGAGGCCCCCGGTGCTCTGGTAACCCTGCACGGTCAGGGTGGCGCCCTGCCGGTGCCGCCAACTGGCCTGCAGGGCGTGGGCGAGCAGCGGGAGCCGGCCCGCGGCGTAGTTCGTCGACCCGCCGCCGAGATCCCGCAGCAGCAGTTCGACCAGCCCGTCCTCGATGTCCAGACCGACGTCGCGGGCCGGGTAACGGATCGCCGCGCGCAACTCGGCCTCCGTCATCGGGCCGATCATCAGTGGCTGGTCACCCAGCGCCGCCCGCAGCTGCGGATGTTCGGCGCAGGGGGCACAGAAATCGGCCCGCAGACCGAGGACGACCAGGACCGCCGGCTGCTCGTCGCCGATCGCGGCGATGGCGGCGAGCAGGTCGACGAACGCGTGGCGCTGCCCGTCGTCCCCGCACAGGGTGAAGAGCTCCTCGAACTGGTCGATCACCAGAACGGCGTGCGGCAGCGCGCCCAGCGCCTCGACGCAGCGTTCCGGTGCCATCTCCGCGACGCCGAGCAGGTCGGCGACGCACGCCGCGAGGGCCCGCAGCGGCTCGGCGGTGGGGGTGCAGACCCGCACCGGCCAGCGCGCCGAGCCCGGCAGGCGTGATTTCGCCAGCTCGGGCACCAGCCCGGCCCGCAACAGCGAGGACTTGCCCGCCCCGGACGGCGCCATGACCACCTGCGGGCCGCGCGGGCCGGGCCCGGTGAGCCTGCGGTGCAGCCGTTCGACCAACTCGGCGACGGCCGTCTCCCGGCCGAAGAACCACCGCGACTGCTCGGTGGCGAAGGCGGCCAGTCCGGGATACGGGCACGGCGGGTCCACCACGCCCGGCTCGGTGCGGCGGTGCGGTTGGAGGTTGTCGAAGTAGAGGTTCAGGTCCCGCCCGGCCTGATGGACCCGGGCGTCGCCGCTGGCCTCGGCGTACTGCCGTACCCCACCCTCCGGCGACGCGACGTCGTCGGCGTCGGTCACCCCCCGCTCCCGCCGATGTGCTGGTCGCGGCCGGCCTGGAAGATCCGGGCCTGGTCGCTGGCGGTCGCGGTCATCGAGACGCCGCCGGGCGCGGGTGCGGTGGGTTCATGCGCCAGCTGGCCGTGCAGTTCCGGGGCGAGGTCGGGGTGCGCCGTGAGGAGCCGGCGCAGCCGCGCCTGCCATTCGGTGATCAGGTCCTGCTCGACCCGTTCGTCGCCGTGGCGGCGGGCCGCCAGCAACCGCGCGCGGGTTTCCGCCAGCTCGGCGACGATGGTGTCCACCCGCTGCGGGTCGGTCCGGCGCCACAGGCCCACGACGACGTCGCCGGCCGACTCATGGTCCGATGTGGACGCGAGCTGACGCACGATCGCCGCACCGGCCGTCGCCGCGAGCACACTTAACGTCTGATCCATCGGCACGCTGAGCCCCTCCCCGGCCGGTGGGTGAGACCCACCCCACGGCGATACAACGAGGGAACCGCAGCGCCCGCCCGGCTATGTCGGATTCTTGTCAGCCTCCGATGCGGGTGCGGGTGCGGGTGCGGGTGCGGGTGCGGGTGCCGGCTCGCCGATCCGCATCGAACCCTCGCCGAGCTGATACACCCGCGCCTGGTCCGTCGCGCTCGCCCGCATGGTCACGTCCGGCGGGCGGGGAACGGGTCGGGCCTCGGGCGGCGAGCGGTGGGCCCGGCGGGCGCCGACCCCGGCGACCAGCAGACCCAGCACCCCCGCCACGGCGCCGACGCCGCTGCTGATCCGGTCGCCGGTGTCCAGACCCAGCACCACGAACACCGCGCTGATGCCGACCACCGTGGCTCCGGCGGCCAGCCACCACGAGTACCGACCAGCCATCACGACTTCTTCCCCTCGACGCCGACCGACGCCTACCCGCCCCCGGCCGGGCCGAGTGTATTGCGGTGTTCGGCCGCGCCGGACGCACCAGCTGTGGGTCGTCGGCGTGGCGGACCCTCGCGCACGCCGTCAGGACCGGGGGGCGTGTTGCCACCTGGCCGCGGGTTGGTCGTCACGGCCGGGCCGCGGGTTGGTCATCACGGCCGGGCGGCAGGTTGGTCGTCACGGCCGGGCGGCGGGTTGGTCGTCACGGCCGGGCGGCGGAACGGCGGGGACCGTGGCCGGGTCCGCCGGGGGGTCGGGGCGGGCTCCGGTGCGTTCCGCGCCGATTCCGGCGGCGACCACGAAGGCGACCCCGGCCACCGGCACCAGGCCGGGCACCTGGCCCAGGACGACCAGTCCGATCACGAGGGCGATGGCCGGTTCCAGGCTCATCAGGGTGCCGAAGGCGGCCGTGGTGAGCCGGCGCAGGGCGAGCAGTTCGAGGGTGAACGGGATGACCGGCAGCAGCACGGCCAGCCCCAGGCCGGCGAGCAGCAGCTCCCAGGTGAGGTCGTCGATCACCGACGGGCCGACGACCAGGGTGGCGACGATGCCGGCGACCGGCATCGACACCGCCAGGCCGTGGATGCCGGAGACCTCGTCGCCGACCCGCTGGGTCAGCAGGATGTACGCCGCCCAGCAGACCGCGGCGGCCAGGGCGAAGCCGACCCCGACCAGGTCGGTGCCGCCGTGCCACGGCTCGGTGAGCAGCACCACCCCGACCGCCGCCAGGGCCGGCCACAGCGCCGTGCCGCGGCGTCCCCGGGCCACCGCGACGGCCAGCGGGCCGAGGAACTCCAGCGCGCTGGCGGTGCCCAGCGGCAGGCGGGCGACCGCCGCCATGAAGAAGATGGTCAGTCCGGCGGTGACAACGCCGAGGGCGACGCAGGCCAGCAGGTTCGCGCGGGTGAAGCGCACCGGGCGCACCAGCAGCACGACCAGCAGGAGTACGCCGGCCCAGGCGAGCCGCAGCCAGGCCGCACCGGCCGCCCCGACCTGATCGAACAGGCCCACCGACAGGGCCAGGCCGAGTTGGACGCACAGCATGGCCGCGACGGCCATCGACGCGCCGGTGCGGGCGCCGGTGGGGCCGGTGTTCCGGGGCGGGGAGGAGGTCACCACCCCAGTAGACGCGAAACAACCGTCCACGTCCACATGCCGGTGGTGGACATACCGTTCGGCAATCGTGAACAATGTTAAGGCATGGAGACCCGCCGGCTGCGGCTGCTGTTGGAGCTGTCCCGCCTCGGGTCCATGCGGGCGGTCGCGGACGAGCTGGGCATCACCACGTCGACCGTGTCACAGCAGATCGCCGTCCTGGCCCGGGAGGTCGGCGCGCCGCTGATCGAGCCGGACGGGCGGCGGGTCCGGCTGACCCCGGCCGGGCGTCGGCTCGCCGACCACGCCGTCACGATCCT
>DASVVF010001048.1:0-1798 GCA_036386695.1 Catenuloplanes sp.
GGCGCCGACACCGGTGCCCCGGCACTGGTGGCCCGCACCGTGGACGCCCTGCTCGGCGTCCGGCTGTGAGCGGGCGCACCCCGGGACACCGCTCAAGACCCGGGCGCGGCTAGGCCAGGCTGAGCCCGGGGTCGAGGTCGGGCTCCGGCAGCGGGGCGGGGATCTTGTACTCCTCGGTGAGCGTGGTCATCGGTCCCGGCCAGGTCGCCTGGGCCACCTCGATCGGCTTGTGCCGCTCGTCGTACGCCACGTGCAGCAGGTGCAGCACCGGCGTGTCCGGGCGGATCTGCAGGATCTCCGCCTCCTCGCGGCTGGGCTGCCGGGCGGTGATGGTGTCGGTCGCCGAGGCGTACCGTCGCCCGATCGCCTCCTCGGCCTCCTGGTAGAGCGGGCGGCCGAAGGCCTCGGTGCGCTCCAGGCTGGTGCCGGCGGCGTCGCCGACCCGGAACCAGGAGGCGCCCACCTCCACCGGCACGTCGTCGGTGCGTACCAGGTGTCGGCGGACCAGCAGCTCGCTGCCGTCGCGGACGCCGAACGCGTCGGCCACCTCGGGGGGCGCGGCCGCCCGGCCCACCTCGACCAGCTGTTGCCGGTACCGGGCGGCCAGGTCGGCGTGGTAACCGCGGTGCTGACCGTACCGGCCCCGGGAGAGCCGGTTGAGCCGCCGGCGGGTGCCGCGCACGTAGGTGCCCGAGCCGGGCTTGGTGATCAGCACCCCCTCGACCCGCAGCTGGTCGATGCTGCGCTGGGCGGTCTGCTTGGCCACCCCGCACATCTCCGCGATCGCCGGGATGGAGGGCAGTCGCTCGCCGGGCTGCCACTCGCCCCGGCGGATCCGCTCGCGCAGCTGGGCGGCGATCTGCCGGTGCGGGAACTCGGCGGCGCCGGGATTGATCATCGTCACGTCGGCCTCCTCGAACAGCACCTAGGTTCCTAGGATGCCGTACGCGGTGGGTGCGGTCCCAACCGACACGCCACACGTCAATCCCCGATCTGCGCGGCCAGACCGTCCAGCAGCTGACGCAACCCGAACTCGAAGAGGTCCGACAGGTCGAAGGTGAAGCCAGGCTCGTTGACCGCCCGCAGCATCATCGGGAACCGACCGGAGGCGAGGATCCGGCCCAGGACCTCGGCCTGGCCGTTCATCCACTCGTCGTCGGTCAGCCCGGTGTCCTGCTCGGCCAGCGCCTCCGGCTCGAAGTTGACCGCCGTCCCACGGACGTAGTTGGCCAGCGTCACCGACGCCCGGAAGATCGTCGCGGTGGGCAGCCCGTGGCCGTCGAGCGCCCGCATCGCCCACTCGGTGTGGGCCATGGCGCTGCGCGCCAGGGGCGGCCGGGTGAACGACATGGCCGGGGCCAGCCACGGATGCCGCCGGTAGATCGACCACTGCAGCCGGGCCGCCGCCTCCAGCTGGGCCCGCCAGCCGGGCGGCACCCGGGTGGGCAACGGGTGGTCGACGAAGACGGCCTCCATCATCAGCACCAACAGGTCGTCCTTGTTGCGCACGTACCGGTACAGCGACATCGTCGCGACACCGAGGTCGGCGGCGATCCGGCGCATCGACAGCCCGGCCAGGCCCTCCCGGTCGGCCAGTGTCACGGCGGCCCGCACCACCTGCTCGCGGGTCACCTCGGCTGCCGCCGGAGTCCGCCCCACCCGCCGGCGCGCCCCGGTGCCCGGCGCTCCCGTGGTCGCGCCCGACCCCGCCGCGCCGAACCCCGCAACGCCCGACCCGGCGGCACCCGACCCCGCCGCGCGGAACCCGGCCGCACCCGACCCGGCCGCTGCCGACGTG
>DASVVF010001049.1:0-6257 GCA_036386695.1 Catenuloplanes sp.
TCGGCCCACAGCTTTTCCCAGACCGGGCCGTTCCGGCCGGGAAACCTGCACCCGACCCTGCCCAACGTCGTCTTCGTCGGGTCCGGCACCCAGCCCGGCGTCGGCGTGCCGATGGTGCTGATCTCCGGCAAGCTCGCGGCCGCCCGGATCACCGGGGAGCGGCCGTGATCCCGTCTCGCGAGACGCACCTGGTGGAGCTGGTCGACGTGCAGGGCGCGGCGATCGGGCAGAACACCGTGGAGCGGGCCCACCACGCGCCCGGCCAGCTGCACCGGGCGTTCTCCGTCCTGCTCGTCGACGCCGATGGGCGGCTGCTCCTGCAACAGCGCGCTGCGGTCAAGAGCCGCTTCCCGCTGCGCTGGGCGAACACCTGCTGCGGGCACCCCGCCCCCGGGGAGAGCGTCGCCGAGGCGGCAGCCCGTCGACTGGTCGAGGAGATGGGCGTCGGCGCGGTGGCACTCACCGAGATCGGCGTGCACCTCTACTACGCCGAGGACCCCAGCACCGGCCGGGTGGAGTACGAATACGATCACGTGCTGCTCGGGGAACTGCCCGCCGAACGACACCTGATGCCCGACCCGGACGAGGTCGCCGATGTGCGCTGGAGCACTCCCGCCGAGTTGCGCACCGCGCTGAAAACCGACGCCCGGTCGTACGCCCCATGGCTCGCCGGAGTCATCGACCGGTTCTTCGCGCACGACCCGGACCCGGGCCGCCCCGACGACGCACCGGAGCGATCGGGTGACGGATGAGGCGCTGACCGCGGGGGCGGTCGCGCGTCAGCTGGGGGTTGCCGTCACCACCCTGCGCACCTGGCACCAGCGCTACGGTCTCGGGCCGAGCCAGCACGTGCCCGGCAAGCACCGCCGGTACACCCCGGAGGACCTGGCCCGGCTGGAGGTGATGCGCCGGCTCACCGCGCGCGGCGTGACACCGGCAGAGGCCGCCCGCTGGGCCCGTCGTACCGACAGTCTCACGGTCACCGACGCGCTGACGCCCACCGCCCAGCCACCCACCGGCGGACCGGCGGGTCCGTCGGCTCACCCGCCCACCGGTCCGCCGGTCGGGCCACCCGGTCCGCCAGCCGGGCCGCCACCCACCGGTCCACCGGTCCGGCCATCCCGTCCGCCGGTCGGGCCACCCGGTCCGGGGGCCGGCGGGGCCCGGGACGGCGGCGGCCACACCATCCCGGTCGGCCGGGCCGGCGCCACCGCGCGCGGTCTGGCCCGCGCCGCGATGCGGCTGGACGCGACGGCCATCCGGGAGACGCTGGAAGGCTCCCTGGGGGCCGTGGGGGTCATCGGCACCTGGGACGACGTCATCGTCCCGGTGTTGATCGGCATCGGCGAGCGGCATTCGGCCACCCGCCGGCTGGTCGAGGTGGAGCACCTGTTCTCCCGCGGTGTCTCCGACGTACTGGGCGCCGTACCCCGCAGCCCTCAACCCGCCAGCGCGCTGCTGGCCTGCGCCGATGAGGAACAACACAGCCTGCCGCTGGAGGCCCTGGCCGCGGCGCTCGCCGAGGCGGACGTCGGTTGCCGGCTGCTCGGCGCGCGCGTACCGCCGACCGCGCTGGCCGAGGCGGTGGACCGCACCGGCCCGGCGGCGGTGGTGATCTGGTCGCAGTTGCCCGGCACCGCGAACCCGGCACAACTGACCCGGCTGTTGGACCGACCCCGCCGGCCCCTGCTGGTGATGGCCGCCGGCCCGGGATGGTCGCGGGACGCGGTGCCGGACGACATCGCGGTGCCGGTCGGACTACGCGACGCGGTCGCGATCATTTTCAAGGCGGTCACCGACGGACCCGTCCGTTAGCCCACCGGCCGGCGGCCGGCGGTCGAAAAGGCCACCCGTGGCCTGCATCGACCACTTAGCGGCCGCCAGGAAGGCCCGTGACAGGTCGGCGGGCTCGGCGCCCGCCCGCCCGACCAGGGCCAGGTCCCCGTCCTCGTAGGCGTGGGTCAGGCGCAGCGCCCGACCCAGCTCCCCGGTGCCGTCCACCAGGGCCCCGATGACCGGCTCCGCGAGTGGCAGCCGGGCGACCAGCTCATCGGTGGGTACGGACAGCAGGTCGGCTACCCGGTCCAGTAGCCCGACGGTGAAGCCGGTGTCCGGACACTGCCCGAGGAGTTCGGCGACCAGCTGACACATCCGGGCATGCGCCAGCGTCATCGTCACCTGGCCCTCGTCCGCCTCGAACTGGTCGCTGAGCGCCATCAACGACACCCACTGCCGGACCTGGGCGATACCCATCAAAACCACCGCCTCGCGTACCGAGGAGACCGGCCGGGACAGGCCCCGCGGCAGGGAGTTGCTGGCCCGGAGCAACCGGAACGACAGCGCCGGGTCCCGGGTAACCATCGTGACCACCTCGTTGACCTTGATGTCGGGTCGCAGCAACGCCGCCATCAACTGCACCCGACCGACCCGGGACGGCATGAGAGCCTGCACCGACATCGTCTGCGGACGGCCCAACAGGTACCCCTGCACCAACTCGCAGCCCAGCTCACGGGCCAGGGCGAGATCGTCGTCGGTCTCCACCTTCTCAGCAACCAGACGCACCCGTGGGTACGGTCGGCACGCCTGCGCCACCCGACGCAACGCCGCCGGGTCGGCACCGCGCAGGTCGAGTTTCACGTACGACGCCACCTCGAGCAGCTGCTCGTGACCGGAGCCCCAGAGCAGGTCGTCCAGGGCGATCTCGTAACCCTTGGCAGCCAGCGCGACGACCCCGGCGACCAGTTCCTCGTCGAGGTCCACGGTCTCCAGTACCTCAAGCACCACCTGACCCGGCTCGAAGGGCAGCGGCAACTCGCCGAGCAGGAAGCCGCGGGTCATGTTGATGAAGCACAGGCGGTCGCCGACCAGCTCGCGGACGCCGAACTCGGTGAAGGCACTGACCACCACCTGGCCGGTGGCGTACGAGCCGGTCTGCGCGGCGTGGGTGTCCTCGCCACTGCGGAACAACAGCTCATAGCCGGCCAGCTCACCGCCGATGGTCCAGATCGGCTGCCGGCCGACGTGCGCCAGTTGGGCCACGTCGGTCGCGGTGGGGTCAACGCTGGAAATCATGCTCCACCTGTCGGCAGCCGGACCGCCCGGTTGAGAGTTCCGGTCAACGACGCGCATCCGACCCAGGGCGATCCGGGTGGGCTGGAGCCGATCGTGCCCACGGTGGCGCCGCTGACCGACACCGCCGGCACCCCGCTGCCGTACCTGTCGAGTGACACGATCACCGCCTTCTCCATTGGTCCTCAGGTACAAAGCGGACATACTGGTGTCGGCGCTTTGTGGCTGTACCGATCTTCCTCAACCCCCGGAGCAGTCCTGACGTTCCACCCGGGTCGTCGGGACCAGGCGAAACCGCCCGCTCCCCCGGCGTTCAACTGATCATGGCAGGATGTCGGCATGAACGCGTCCTCGTGGGAGGAGCTGACCTCCCAGCTCGCCGCACGCCTTCCCCTGCTGGAGCTCGATGACGTCATCCAGCTCATAGGGCCCGGCAACCGGTTCACCGAACTCAGGCAATCGGACGGCGGGCTCACGCTGGACGCGGTGTCCAACGAGTTCCTGGCGCCGGACGGGCACCTCGACGCCGCACAGGAGCAGGCGATGCGGGACAAGGGCTGGCAGTCGCCGTCGCCACTGTGGACGTACGAGGTCGACAAGTGGCCGCCGAACAGCCACGACGCTGCTCAGGTCGCCGAGCTGATGGTGTCGACGCTGCGTGACGTCTACCGCGTCGCCGGCCCGTCGGACATCGAAGTCAAGTCCTTCAACGCGTGATCCCGAGGATATCCCACTGCCATGATTGAGAACGTAGCCGCGACGCTGGTGAGTCAGGATTTCGGGACGTGGTCGCGTGCCGACATCGAGCGCATCGTCGCCGGTGCCGGCTGGTCCATCGGCGACGAGGAGGAGTACAGCGTCCCGATCGAGACCGGTGGCGTTGGCCACGCGAGGTCCATGAAACGCCATTACGGCCAGGACGGCTTCGGGTACGGCGAGCACACGGACCTCCAGATCGAGCAGTCCTGTCCCGCGGACCAGTTGGAGGCCCGGTACGCCGCCACGCTGGCCGCCGTCATCTCCGTACTGGGCCCGCCGGCGCTGGTCGGCGGCCCGGACGCGTGGACGTTCTGGCGCAACCCGCGGGTACGGCTGGCACGCGACATCCGGCGTACCGAAGTGACGCTACGGGTGGAGCCCGCCGAACCGGCCGAGGCGGAGGAATACTCCAACGCCGAATGGAGCGAGGGCTGGGAGCCCGAGCACCTGTGGAACGCCGAACCGGACCTGACCAGCGACGCTGAAAAGTCACTGATCGGGATGCTGTTCCACGACGCCGGGCCTGCGCAGACCTGGGATCAGTTCGAGCGAAGCCTGCGTAACCTGTTCGCGTCGTTCGCCGCGGACATCCCGACGCTGGCCGCGTACACGCCGCACGTGGGCTGGCAAATCACACCGGCGAGCGCAGGCCGGTTCGTTAACGGCCGATTCACCCCGGACGGCGTCGAACTCGGCTCGGACGACCCCGGCATCGAGACCGAACTGCCCCCGGGCCCCGACAGTGGGAGGCGCATCGCCGAGATCGCCCTCACCGCCATCCGGGGATGGGGCCTCGCCTCGCCGGCGCAACTGCGCTACCGCTGTCGGGTGCCCCGACCGGGCCGGCTGAGCGCCAAGTCGGGCTTCCGCATCCCGCTTTGACCCCAGTCACACACGCGGACCCGCGCGGCCCTGTCCTACACCTGCATGCGCTGTGACACCGGAGGGCCCATCGGTAACAACGGACCCACGAACAGCGCTTAGGCCTCCCGGTAGTAATCAGCGAAAAAACGACAACGCTGGTCACAGGACAACGCTGGTCACAGCCGGTACCACCGGGTGGGTGGTGTCGCTCCTGCCGTCAAGCACTTGACCAGCGTTGCCGTTGTTTCTGACGGGGGCGACCTCGGCGTGTCGAGTCGGGCTTTACTGGCGGTGACGGCGGCTGGCGTGGTGGTGATCAGCACTACTCAGTGCGCTTGGCTCGAGATACATGATTAAGGGTTTCCAGAATTCTCGATGCGTGCGCGGATTCTGCGGAGTTGCTGGTCTGGGAGGGACGGCGCGGCTGGTCGGGGAGGTTGTCCGGCGAGGGCGGGAACCGGTATCGGAACCCGAAACCGCGTACAGATTCGATCGGGGATTCGTCGGGATCCGACCAGCCAAGCTTGCGGCGCAACCGCAGCACGCCGAACTTGACCCGCTCCTGGCCGATGCCGGTCGGGTCGTCCCACGCCTGGGTCAGCAGCTGGTTGGGGCTCAGCACCGCGCCGGCGTGCCGAACCAGCGCATTGAGCAACCGGAACTCTGTCGGGGTGAGCCGCTTCTCATTGCCCTTGACGTACACCCGGCGCTTGGTCGGGTCGAGGTGCACGAGGCCGTCGTCGTAGATCTGGCTGGTCCAGTTGTTCTGCCCGCTGGACGAGCGGCGCAGCAGCGCCTCGACCCGGGCCAGCAGCTCGTTGTTGGCGAACGGCTTGGTCAGGTAGTCATCGGCGCCGCCGCGCAGGCCGCGTACCTTCTCCGCTTCCTGGCCGTGCGCGGTCAGCACCAACACCGGCACGTCGGACACGTCCCGCAGCCGTTCGAGCACCTGCCAGCCGTCCATCTCCGGCAGACCAATGTCGAGCACCACCAAGGCGGGATGTTCGGCGTAGGCCTCTTCCAGGCCGGAGCGCCCGTCGCCTGCGTGGACCACCTCATACCCGGCCTCTATGAAGAGCAGCCGCAGGGCCAGGGCGATGTCCGGGTCATCCTCGATGAGGAGAATGGGAGTCCCGAGTGTCCGTTTTCTCCTGCCCGTCGAGCGACTGGCTCGGGAGGGATTCTGCGCAGGGGGCAGAGTCAGCCAGGAGAAGGTCATTTGCGACTCGTCGGTGCCGTGTGAAATCAGGAAGCTTCTCACCAGGTATACGCAGGTTGTGCAGACTGCGAGCTTCCGGCCGTCGACGGTGACGCTGACGGAGGCTGGGTTTCCACACCGCTGCTCTGCGATGGTCAGGGAACACGGATTGGACGTGAGTGCCCGGAGCTTTCGTTGCCGGCGGGCCGTGGAGCGGCACGTGGCCGAGCAGTAACGACGGCGCCTGCCCACTGCTGCGGCTTCGGGCAGCGGTGCTCCGCAGACCTCGCAGGCGGCGTTAGCGCTGGTCATGTCCGGCCTTTCTGGTGCAGGGACCTCTCCTAGTAGAGCACGAAACCGTTTTCGT
>DASVVF010001050.1:0-5875 GCA_036386695.1 Catenuloplanes sp.
CGCTGCAGGCAGGCGACCACGTCGTCCAGCGTCGAGGTCTCTTCGGCGGGCACCTGGCGCACCGCGTGCCGCAGTAACGTCGCGGTGGTCGCCTCCTTGGCTACCTGCGGTGGCACGAGCATCGAGCAGATGTCCTGCACCAGCATCCGTCGCTCGGCGCGGGCGTTGGAGACGGCGATCTGGAACTCCCGGTCACCGACCTCGCCGGTCGGGAACTCGGAGCGCAGCGGCGTCGGAATCAGCGAGTACGGCGCCAGGGTGCCCTGTTCGGAACCGGTCAGGTTGAGCACCCGCGAGTACGGCCGCAGCTCCGGCATCTGGCACAGCCGGGCCAGCGGACCGGACGGGTCGAGCAGGGTCACCTGGACCCCCCGGCGGGCTGCCAGGTATCCGAGTGCGCCGATCAGCGTGGACTTGCCGCCACCCGGTTCGGCGACGAAGACGCTCAGGCCGGAGCGTTCCCGAACCTCCATCGGGAAGTGCAGGTCGAGGAAGACCGGACGGCGGCAGGTGCCCGCCGTCCGCCCGATCAGGTCACCGCGCCGGTCACCGACGGTGGAGGCGGCCTGGGGCACCGCGGCGGCCAGCAGTTTGACCGGCATCCGGCGGATGTACCCGGTGTTGGCGATCGGCTCGCCGGGGATGAACTCGCGGGCGAGGTGATCCTGGTTCTTCGGGTGCTGCAGGGAGATGCGCAGTTCGCGGGAGTAGAGCTGGATCAGCCGACGGGCCCGCTCCAGGCACTCTTCGCGGTTGCGCCCACCGACCGCGATCCGGTGCCAGCCGTGGGCGCGGGCGGACTCCACCGGCAGCCCGGTGGTCATCTCGTCGCCGATGACCAGGGCGCGCTTCGCCAACCGGTCCAGCTCCGGCGGGGCGTCCATGCCGTGCTCGGCGTAGTCGAGCTGCTGGGAACGGATCATCCGCAGCCGGTGCTCGAGGTTGCGGAAGGAGTCGCCGGAACCCAGGATGTCCACCCGCGAGGACAGCTCCATCGGCCATGGCAGCCGCTCGTGGAAGTGCAGCCACGGCTCGTGCCGCTCGGGGATCTCCAGCGGCTCCATCCGGCCGACGGAGAGCACGGCGACGTGCCGTTCCTCGCCGGTCATCCGGTTGACCAGCTTCACCGTCGAACCGTACGGGGTGCGGTAGCGCTCGACCTGCTCGGTCAATGCCAGCAGGTCACCGCGTTCCCACTGGCCGTGGGTGATCGGCGAGAGCGGGCCGGGCGGGGCCATGCACAGCGCCACCGAGCGGTAGAGCAGCCACTCCAGCTCAGATGGGGTGACCCGGCGCCCACGCATGCCGAAGGCGTTGAGCACCTCGTCGAACTGTTCCACCGTCCGGCCGAGCTTGCGCCGCTCGCCGTCGGCGACCCCGCGTCCGAACAACCGCAGCACCCGTTCGGTGAGGGAGTCTCCCAGCGAGCGGCGGGCGAAGGTGACCCCGAGGAACGTCTGGCCTTCGGCGTGGTTGACCGACAGCAGGTGCCGCTGGGCGGCGACAAGGTGGTCGGACCACGAGGTCCCGTCGGCGACGTCGGGCAGCGGGCGGGTGGTGTGCGCGTCGATGGTGCGGGCCCACTCGTCGGCCGGGAACGGCCGGGTGGTGCGGCGCATGTGCAGGCGGAACCCGGCCAGCCCGGCGTACTGCTCGGAGATCGCCGACAGCAGCGCCTCCCGCTCGGCGTCGGGCCGGAACGCCCAGCGCATCTCCGGCAACCAGTACCAGGCGGTGACGCTGTTCGGAGTGAAGGTGAGGTGCCCGGCGATCTCCGTGATGGCCAGCTCGACGGAGGGGTCGCGGTCGCTGAACTTCGG
This sequence comes from Catenuloplanes sp., assembly GCA_036386695.1. Taxonomy (GTDB): domain Bacteria; phylum Actinomycetota; class Actinomycetes; order Mycobacteriales; family Micromonosporaceae; genus DASVVF01. Next base: position 1,821 of record DASVVF010001050.1, read on the forward strand.
CAGGCCGGGTCGGCGTGACCTGCGCTTAGCGCCGTCAGGCTCGTCGCTGGTCCGGACGGCCGGCAGGTTGGCCGGCTCGGCCGGGCGGTCCCCGACCGGGCGGTCGCGGCGTACCGGGGCTGTCCGGGCCCGCCCGGCCGCGCGTCCGTCCGGTCCCGCGGTGGTGGCCGGGCCGGTGGTGGTGGCCGGGCCGGTGGTGGTGGCCGGGCCCGCGGTGGTGCCCGGGCCGGTGAGGGCCGGGCCGGTGTCGGGCCTGGTCATGGCGCCGAGCCGGGCCGCCGGGGAACGCCCGGGCTGGTCGGTGGTGGGCGCGGTTTCCCGCGCCATGGTGGTCGGCGGCCCAGGATCCAGGGGTACGGCCAGTGCCCGCACGCCGGGGGCTGGGTGGCGGGGGTCGGGGCGTTCCGCGGTGCCGTCGGTGTCCACCGCGAAGCCGAGAATGTCGTCGGTGCCGTCGAAGGGGAAGTCGAAGTCGGCGGCCGACAGATCATCCGTGGTGTCCGGCGGGAAGTCGGGGGCGAGCCCGATCGGTTCCAGCGCGGTGGGCGGGACGTCACCCGACCGGGGGGCACGCGCCGGGATGTCGACCGGCCCGCCGCGGACCCCTGCCGTTGCCGGCGCGGTCTGCTGGCCGACCCGGGGGTCCTCCGCCGTCACCGCCGTCACGGCCGTCACGGCCGTCACGGCCGTCACCGGCGTCACCGTTGGCTCCGCCGGCCACGCGGCGTCCGGGGCCGCCGGCACGAACGGGTCCGGGGCCGCCGTCACGAAGCTGCCCGGGGCCGTCCCCCGGGAGCTGTCCGGGGCCGTCTCCAGGGAGGTGTCTTGGGCCGTCCCCCGGGAGCTGTCCGGGGCCGCCCCCACGAAGGTGTCTTGGGCTGTCCCCAGGGAGCTGCCCGGGGCCGTCCCCACGAAGGTGTCCGCGGGCGTCCCCACGAAGGTGTCCGGGTGGGCCGGCGGAATGGTTACGGGCGGTGCGTCGGCGGGCAGCACCGGCGCGGCGGGCGCGACGTCGGCGAGGGGGCCGTCAGCCGGCATCGCCCGCGTGGCGGCCGGCGGTTCCGTGGCCGGAGGGACTTCGGCCGCGGACGCCCCAGCCGGGCGGACTCCGGTAACCCGGACCTCGGCGGGTGGGAGCGCGGCGTCCCGGACGGGGGCCGGCAGCCCAGCGGCCGGAGCCCGTTCGGCGGCCGGCGGACGTTCCGGGCGTGGATCCACCGGCGCGGCCGGCCGGCGTTCGACCCGGCCGGGACGGGTGGCGGCGCGCTCGATGGCCGGCGCCGGTGGGTCGGCGGCGGGTGCCGGGTTGGCGAAGAGGTCGAGGAACGGTGAATCGATGTCGGCGTGCTCACTGGGCGGGGCGCCGCCCGTGGGCGGAGCGGCGGCGGCCCGGGTGCGGGCCCGCACCGGCTGCGGGGCCTGGAAGACGGCGACGGCTCCGGACGCCGGGCCGACGGCCAGGTCGGTGTCGAAGTCGACCTCATCCTCGGCGGGGACGGACGGGTTGTAGTGGTTCGACCGCGTGCCGTTGCCTTGGCTGCCCGACGGAACACCGGCCGCGCGGGGGTTGCTCCCCGGCGGCGAGGGAGGCGTCATGCCGTGGTCCCACTCGGGTCCGTCGCCGGACGCCGGTCGTCGGGACTCATGCGTGTGATACCAAGTTCTCTCACGTTCATACCAGTTCCTCCCGTACCCGGATCCGAGTGGCGACAAGCCGGGGGTCGCGCTGCTCAACGGCGGGCTCGCGGGTGCGGCGCCAGTCGGTGAGGGCGGTGCGGATGACCATGCGGGCCGGTCGGTCGGGGTCGACATGGCGAAACACGTAGGAGGTGGTGACCATCGCGAGGGCGATCTCCCACGCCGGGAAGGGGTCGAACTGCAGGGTGATCAGCCAGTGCAGGAACATGTAGAAGGGGACAAGGAGCACGAACATCCCGTACTGGGCGTACGGCAGGTGCACCGGCAGGGTGTACCCGGGTGGGCCCAGGTAGACGAGACGGGCCCGGTAGATGTCGTCGTCGGTACGCAGCCGCATGGTGTCTGCCCGTTGCCTACTGGAAGAGCAACCCGATGAGGTACTCGCCCACGAAGAACAGCGTCGCCGCACCGGCGATGAAGGCGAGACCGACGATGGCGATCGCCGAGCTGGTCAGCACCTTCGAGATCTCGCCCTTGCTGGCTCGCCCGATGAAGATCACGCCGAGGACTGCCAGCAGGATCGGTGCGATGTTGCTGGCGAAGAACGTGACGATGCCCTCGGTGTCGATTCCCCGCGGCGCCGGTGCGGCGAGCGGGATCGAGGCGAGCACGCCGGCGGCATGCGTGGTGGCGGTCCACGCCGCTTGGACGAGCTCTGTGGCGATCATCGGATTACCTCCCCGGTGCATGGCTGGCGGTGCCGTTGCACTGCAGTGTCGAGCCTGTGGAAACCTCAGGTGGAACGCGAGCCCGGATCGGCAGAAGTTTCGCGTTCGCCGCGTTGCGTAAGGACCCCCGGGTGCCGGTTTCTGCTCTGCCGTGTCCCTCCCAGCTACAACGTCTCAATGATGCGTGTTTCCAGAGCGTACGGGCCGTCACACTTTCCAACAACCTGTCCTCTTCGTTACCCACGGTGCTGGGGTGATTAATGTGAGTGACGTGAATGGTACACCTGTTCGATTGAACCCCCAGGCGCCGGGCACCTGGTCGATGGGTACGGTGCTGCCGTGACCCAGCCCGTTGTCGAACCCACCGGGACCGACGGGGACCCGCGTCGGGCCGAGCTGTTGGGGGGTGCGCGACCGGTCGTGATGGGCGTGCTCAACGTGACCCCGGACTCGTTCTCGGACGGCGGGCGCTACGCCGATCGGGCCGCCGCGGTAGCCCACGGCCTGGCCATGCACCGGGAAGGTGCGCACGTCATCGACGTGGGCGGGGAGTCCACCCATCCGGGGGCCGAGCGGATCGACGCCCGTACGGAGGCCGACCGGGTGCTTCCGGTCGTCCGCGACCTGGTCGCCGCCGGGGTGCCGGTGAGCATCGACACGACCAGGGCGAGCGTGGCCGCGGCTGCCCTGGCGGCCGGCGCGGAGCTGGTCAATGACGTCTCCGGTGGGCTCGCGGACGCCGCCATGGCCGCGGTGGTCGCCGAGGCCGGCTGCCCGTGGGTGTTGATGCACTGGCGGGGGCATTCGCGCGCGATGCAGCAGCTGGCGCGCTACGGGGACGTGGTCACCGACGTGTGCGGCGAGCTGGGCCAGCGGGCCGCCGACGCGATCGCCGCGGGTGTCGCGCCGGAGCGCATCGTGCTCGACCCGGGCCTCGGCTTCGCCAAGCGCGCGGAACACAACTGGCAGCTCACCGCCCGCCTCGACGAGATCATCGCGCTGGGCTATCCGGTGCTCTTCGCGGCCAGCCGCAAGTCGTACCTCGGGGCCCTGCTGGCGGGGCCCGACGGTACGCCGCGCCCGGTGCCGGAACGGGCCGCGGCCACCATCGCGACCAGCGTGCTCGCCGTCGCCGGCGGCGCCTGGGGGGTGCGGGTCCACGACGTGCGGGCCACCGTGGACGCCCTCGCGGTCTGGCGGGCCAGCGGCGGTCCCCGACTGCGCGGCGGAGGCCACCGGTGAGCGCCGACCGGATCTCGCTGACCGGGCTGCGGGCCCGGGGCAACCACGGGGTGTACGACTTCGAACGCGCCGATGGGCAGGACTTCCTGATCGACGTGGTGCTGGAACTCGATCTGCGTCCCGCCGCGGCCTCGGACTCGGTGACCGACACCCTGCACTACGGCGAGCTGGCCGAACGACTCGTCGCGGTCGTGGCCGGCGAACCGGTCAACCTGATCGAGACCCTCGCCGACCGGCTGGCGGCGGTCTGCCTGGTCGACCGGCGGGTCGCCGTGGCCACCGTGACCGTGCACAAGCCAGCGGCGCCGATCCCGCACCGGTTCACCGATGTCACTGTCACCCTGCGCCGCGAGCGGTCGGCGGCGCCGTCATGAGCCTGGCCGTGCTGTCGCTGGGCAGCAACCTCGGCGACCGGATCGGGCACCTGCGCGCCGCGGTGAGCGCACT
>DASVVF010001051.1:0-6333 GCA_036386695.1 Catenuloplanes sp.
CCGCCTGGCCTGGTCGTAGTACGGGGCCAACTCCGAGCGCCAGTCGGTGATCGAGCACCACTGCGGGTCGGAGTAGAAACCGGGCAGCGGCTCGTAGAGGGTGTTCGCGTAGACGAGGCTGCCGCCACCGACCCCGGCGCCGGAGAGCACCAGGACCCCGGCACCCGTGCCGCCGCGCCGGCGCCGCTCGGGCCGCAGCAGGGTGATCCGTTGGATGCCGTACCACCCCAGCGCCGGGGCCCACAGGAACCGGGGGGCGCGCCACGAGGTCCGCGGGAACTCGTGGTCGGCGAAGCGCCGGCCGGCCTCCAGGACCGCCACCCGGTAGCCCTTCTCGGCCAGCCGCAGCGCGGCCACGCTGCCGCCGAAACCCGACCCGATCACCACCACGTCGTATCGCATGACGGCATCGTTGCGCCTCAGGTAGCCTGCGCGCCACGGGGGGGAAGACAGGTTTCGATCCGGGCGCTCAACCTTGGAGGCGGCGATGACTTCACCCGGGACGCCGTTACGCCGGCGGCGGATGATCTGGGGCGCCGCGATCGCCGCGGCCGTCCTGCTCCTGGCCGGCGGGACGTTCGTCGTCACCAAGCTCGTCCGGGCCCGGTACGCCGTGCCGACCGCGGACCTGTTCACCCCCGGCCCCTCGGCGCCGGGTGAGTCCGCCGCGCCGAGCGCCGAGCCGTCCCCACCACCGGGCGAAGGCATCACCGGACCGCTCAACGTCCTCATCGTCGGCGTCGACACCCGGGTCAACAACCCCGGCTGGCAACCGCACGCCGACGCCGTCCTGATCCTGCACGTCACCGCGGGCCTGGACAAGGCGTACCTGACCTCACTGCCCCGGGACCTGCTGGTGGACGCTCCGGCGTTCGGGCCGGCCCGGTTCGACGGCGGACGGCTCAAGCTGACCGAGTCGATGGCCTACGGCAGCCGGGTGCCCGGCGGCAACCAGGCCAAGCCGGAACAGGGGTTCCAGCTGGTGGCCGCCACGGTCAGCCGGTACACCGGCATCAAGCGCTTCGACGCCGGCGCGATGCTGACCTTCGGCGGGTTCGACAAGCTGGTGGACACCATGGGCGGGGTCGAGCTGACCATCGACCAGCGGGTCGCCTCGATCCACCGGCGCCCGGACGGCACCCACCGCGAGGGCAACCCCAGCGGCCCGGGTTACGTCGGTCCGCAGATGGTCTACGAGCCGGGTCTGCGCAAGCTGACCGGCTGGCAGGCCCTGGACTACGCCCGGCAGCGCTACCTGTCCGGCGGCGACTACACCCGGCAACGCCACCAGCGGCAACTGCTCAAGGCGCTGATCCAGCAGGCCGTGAGCAGCGGCCTGGCCGGCGACCCGGCGCGGCTTGACGCCACCCTGCGGGCGCTGGGCAGGACCCTGGTCTTCGACGGGCGGGGACGCACGCCGATCGACTACGCCTACGCGCTGCGCGACCTCAAACCGGAGGCGGTGACCCTGGTGGGGCTGCCCGGCGCCGGAGTCGGCCGGGGCGGCGACTACCAGGGTGAGCAACTCACCGCGCCGGGCCGCAAATACCTGACCGAGCTGGCCGCCGGTCGGGTCGAGGCGTACGTGAACGCCCACCCGGAGGTGGTCGACAAGCGGTGAGCGGCAGCGCACAGCTGAGGGGCTGCCACTCAGCTGCCGGGGACCTTCGGCGCCTCCGTGCTGAGCAGCCAGTCGTCGAACATCGGCCGCAGCGCCTTGCCGGAGATCCGTTCGGCGAGCGTGATGAAGTCGGCGGTGGCCACGTTGGCGTTGCGCTTCTCCGCCGTCCACGTCTTCAGGATGCGGAAGAACGCCTCGTCACCGACGGCCAGCCGCAGCGCGTGCACGGTCATCGCGCCGCGCTTGTAGACCCCCGCGAAGCTGAACAGGTCCGCCTTGCCGGGGTCCCCGGTGCGGACCTTCCAGTCCGACGCGGCGGCGTACGTGGCGTCGAAGTTGTCCTGCGCGGACGCGCCGCCGTCGTGCTCCTCCCACAGCCACTCGGCGTAGCTGGCGAAGCCCTCGTTGAGCCAGATGTCCTTCCACTGGCGCACCGAGACGCTGTCGCCGAACCACTGGTGGGCCAACTCGTGGGCGACCACCACCGGGTCCGGGTCGGTACGGAAGAAGGCGTTGCCGTACACCGGGCGGGACTGCGTCTCCAGGGCGTAGTTGATCCGCTTGTCGGTGACCACGACCCCGCCGTACGCCTCGAACGGGTACGGCCCGAACTGGGTCTCCAGGAAGTCCGCGATCTCGCCGGTGCGGGCCATCGAGTCCTCGGCGTCGCCGCTGGCCGGCAGGCTCTCGTGGACGGCGGTGACCAGTGGCTTTCCCTTGTGGGTGCCGGTCTTGACCCGGTATTTACCGATCACCACGGTGGCCAGGTAACTGGCCATCGGGGTGCCCTCGGACCACTTCCAGGTGGTCCAGCCGGCGTCGGTGCTGCGCGGGCCCGGGCTGCCGTTGCTCAGCGCCGCCAACCCCTGCGGGACGGTGATCTCCAGGGCGTAGGTGGCCTTGTCGGTCGGGTGGTCGTTGACCGGGAACCAGGTGCTGGCCGACTCCGGCTCACCCAACGCGATCGCCCCGTCGGGGGTGTGCAGGAACCCGCCCTCGCCGAGTTCCTTGCTGCCCAACGGCTTGGGGACCCCGCCGTAGCCGACCGTGACGGTGAACTTGCGGCCCGCCGGCACACCGGTGGCCGGCTCGATCGACAACTCGTTGCCCTCGGCCCGGTGCCGCGCGGCGGCGCCGTCGACGGTCACCGAGTCGACCGTCAGGTGGGCCAGGTCGAGGTTGAACCGGGACAGGTCGGCGGTGGCGGTCGCCGTGATCGCGGCCGTTCCCGTCAGTTTGTCGGTGGCCGGGTCGTAGCGCAGCTTGAGGGCGTAGTCGGCGACGTCGTAGCCGCCGTTGCCGTACGTCGGGAAGTACGGGTCGTCCAGTCCGGGCGCGCCGGGTTGGAAGTTGCGGCTCACCGCCGGCGAGGGCGAGCCTGCCGACCGGGCGGCGCTGCCGCCGGCGGGGCACCCACTCAGCGCGAGCACCCCGACCAGCGCCACCACCACGCGCCGTGAGCGAACCATGGACCCTCCCCGATCACCGTGTCACCGGGCCCGACCATACGTCGCCGACGGCGGCGTCGACACCTCAGCGGTCGAGCACCAGGCCGACCTTCTGGAACTCCTTCAGGTCGCGGTAACCGCACTTGGCCATCGCCCGGCGCAGCCCACCGAACAGGTTCAACTGTCCGTCGGCCTCGTCGGCCGGGCCGTAGAGCAGCCGTTCCAGCGAGCCGATCGGCTCCCCGGCGATGCAGAAGCCGCCCCGGGGCAGGCTCGGGTGGCTGGCGGCCGAGTGCCACCAGGCGCCCCCGGCCGGTGCGCCGTCGCACAGCGACAACGGCTCACCCAGCATCACCGCGTCGGCGCCACAGCCCAGCGCCTTGGCGATGTCGCCGGAGGTCTGCAGGCCGCCGTCGGCGATCAGGTGCACGTACCGGCCGCCGGTCTCGTCGAGGTAGTCGCGGCGGGCGGCGGCGGCGTCCGCGATCGCGGTCGCCATCGGCACCCGGATCCCGAGCACGGTGTCCGTCGTGGACCATTCGTCCGCGCCGATGCCCACGATGACCCCGGCCGCTCCGGTGCGCATCAGGTGCAGGGCGGTCTTGTAGTCGGTGCAGCCACCCACTATCACCGGCAGGTCGAGGTCGGCGATGAACTCCTTGAGGTTCAGCGGCTCGTCGGTGGTGGACACGTGCTCGGCGGAGACAACGGTGCCCTGGATCACCAGTAGGTCCACCCCGGCGTCCAGGATCACCGGCGCCAGCGCCAGGGTGTGCTGCGGCGACACCCGCATCGCCACGGTCACGCCGCCCTCGCGGCCGTGCTTGCCGGCCGCGACGGCCAGCTCGCGCATCTCGCGGACCCGCTCGGCGATGAGCTCCGGCCGGATCGGCTCGGAGTACACCTCCTGCAGGCGGCGGGTGGCCGGAGCGTCCTCGTCGAGCCCGGACAACTCCTCCAGGATCTTGGTGGGGTTCTCGTACCTGGTCCACAGCCCTTCGACGTTGAGCACCCCCAGCCCACCGAGCTGGCCCAGCGCGACCGCGGACGCCGGGCTCATGGTGGCGTCCGACGGATGCGCCATGCACGGGATCCGGAACGGGTACGCGTCGAGCTGCCACGCCGTCGAGACATCGTCGACGTCGCGGGTGCGGCGGCTGGGAACGATGGCGATGTCATCGAGGTGGTAGCCGCGCTGGGCGGTCTTGCCCATCCCGATCTCGACCACGTCACGCACTGGGGGGCTCCTGTCGGTGGTTGGGGTTCTCGGCGGTGGTCTACCGGGAGTGGTAGTTCGGGGCCTCGACGGTCATCTGGATGTCGTGCGGGTGGCTCTCCTTCAACCCGGCCGCGGTGATCCTGATGAGCTGGCCGCGCCGCTGCAACTCGGGCACGCTCTCGGCGCCCACGTACCCCATGGCGGCGCGCAGCCCCCCGACCAGCTGGTGGGCCACCCGCGACAGCGGGCCACGGTACGGCACCTGCCCCTCCACGCCCTCCGGGACCAGCTTGTCCTCCTGCAGGACGTCCTGCTGGAAGTAGCGGTCCTTGGAGTAGGAGCGGCCCTGCCCGCGCGACTGCATCGCGCCCAGCGAGCCCATCCCGCGGTACGACTTGAACTGCTTGCCGTTGATGAACAGCAGGTCGCCGGGGCTCTCCTCGCACCCGGCGAGCAGGCTGCCGAGCATCACCGTCTCGGCGCCGGCGACCAGCGCCTTGGCGATGTCCCCGGAGTACTGGATGCCGCCGTCGCCGATGACCGGCACGCCGGCCGGACCACAGGCGCGGGCCGCCTCCATGATCGCGGTGACCTGCGGCACCCCGACGCCGGCGACGATCCGGGTGGTGCAGATGGCCCCCGGCCCGACCCCGACCTTGACCGCGTCGGCGCCCGCCTCGACCAGCGCCCGCGCCCCGGCGTACGTCGCGACGTTGCCGCCGACCACGTCGACCTGGGTGTCCTTCTTCAAGGTCCGCACCATGTCGAGCACGGCGCGCTGGTGACCGTGCGCGGTGTCGACGATGATCACGTCAACCCCGGCGTCGACCAGGGCCCGGGCGCGCTTGTACGCGTCCTCACCGACCCCGACCGCCGCGGCCACCCGCAACCGGCCCTGCGGGTCCTTGGTGGCGTACGGGAACTGCTCGCTCTTGATGAAGTCCTTGACGGTGATCAGCCCGCGCAGCCGGTTGGTCTCGTCGACCAGCGGCAGCTTCTCCACCTTGTGCCGCTGCAGCAGCGCCAGCGCCTCGTCCTTGGTGACCCCCACCCCGGCGGTGACCAGCGGCATCCGGGTCATCACGTCGCGCGCCGGGACGCTGTCGTCGGTGACGAAGCGCATGTCGCGGTTGGTGACGATGCCGACCAGGGTCCCCTCGGCGTCCACCACCGGCACCCCGGAGATGCGGTAGCGGCCGCAGAGCGCGTCGACGTCGCGCAACGAATCGTCCGGGCTGCAGGTGACCGGGTTGGTGATCATGCCCGACTCGGAGCGTTTCACCAGGTCGACCTGGAGCGCCTGGTCTTCCAGCGACAGGTTGCGGTGCAGCACGCCGATGCCGCCCTGGCGGGCCATCGCGATCGCCATCCGGGCCTCGGTCACGGTGTCCATGGCGCTGGAGACCAGCGGGATGGCCAGGGTCACGTTGCGGCTGAGCCGGGTCAGCGTGTTGACCCGGCTGGGGACCACGTCCGATTCGCCGGGTTGCAGCAGGACATCGTCGAACGTCAGCCCCAGCGGAACGGTGCGGGCCGAGTGCACGGTGGGCTCCGGATCGACCAGCTGCCGGTCGGTCACCGGGCCGGCGTCGACCGTGCTGGCGGGCAGGTCACCGGTGCGCGGGTGGTTGGCGCGCGAAATGTCCACGAATCATCCCCTGAACTGTTGATCGGCTCCGCTTCGCGCATTCGGCGCTCCCCCCAGCTCACCGATCCAGCGGCGCGATGGTTCATCGTACCCATTGCCAGATCCGCACCTGTGAGCGCGCGGAGCCGGGCGCGGCGGGCCCGATGGCGGTTCGGCTGACGGAGAGGGGCCGGCGGGCCGGCGCGGTGCCCAGGTAAATGGGTACGGTGGAGTCGTGCACGACGAGCCGATCGACCCGTTCAACGGCGACCCTGCCGATCCGTCCGCGAGTCTGGACGATCCCAGCGAGGACACCGCCCTCGACCCGCTGACCGACGTCGAGCGGCAGGACGTGATGGAGGATCTGGCCGACCTGGAGATCTACCAGGCATTGTTGAGCCCGATCGGCGTCCGCGGG
>DASVVF010001052.1:0-9330 GCA_036386695.1 Catenuloplanes sp.
CAATGAGCACCCGACCGGCACCGGCGCCTTCACCTTCGGTGGCTGGGACAAGGCCAAGGGTGAGATCACCCTGAACAAGAACCCGGACTACTGGGGCGACAAGGCCAAGGTCGACAAGGTCATCATCAAGATCATCAAGGACGAGAACACCCGCAAGCAGGAGCTGCGCGCCGGCACCGTCCAGGGGATCGACTTCCCGGCCCCGGCCGACCGCGCGGCCCTCGCCGGCGAGGGCTTCAACGTGCTCAACCGCCCGGCCTTCAACATCCTCTACCTGGGTTTCAACCAGAAGAACCCCAAGCTGAAGGACCTGCGGGTACGCCAGGCGATCGCGCACGCCCTGAACCGGGCGCAGCTCGTGCAGACCAAGGCGCCGGGCGGCTCCGCCGTCGCCGACGCGTTCATGCCGAACACGGTGGCGGGCTACGCGACCGACGTGCAGAAGTACGAGTTCGACCAGGCGAAGGCCAAGCAGCTGCTCAAGGACGCCGGAGCCGAGGGCCTGACCCTCAACTTCTACTACCCGCCGGACGTTTCCCGGCCGTACATGCCGAACCCGCAGGAGATCTTCACCGTCCTGGCCAACGACCTGCAGGCGGTCGGGATCAAGGTCAACGGCGTGCCGCGCCCGTGGAACGGTGGCTTCAAGGACGACGTGCAGCAGTTCGGCAAGCATGACCTGCACATCCTGGGCTGGACGGGTGACTACAACGACCCGGGCAACTTCGTCGGCACGTTCTTCGGCCGTGGGAAGGCCGAGTTCGGCGACGAGGCGATGACCGACATGTTCAGCGCCATCTCCGCGGCCGACGCCACCGTGGAGGAGGCCGGCAAGGTGACGGCCTGGCAGCAGGTCAACCGGGACATGGCCGCCAAGTGGCTGCCGGCGGTGCCGATCTGGCACGCCCCGCCGGCGCTGGTGACGACCAAGACCGTGAAGGGTCTGGTGGCCAGCCCGCTCACCGCCGAGGAGTTCAACACCGTCACCGTCAAGTAGGCGACGCAACGCACCCTGCGCCACGTCGGCCCGGGCCGGGACCAGGTCCCGGTCCGGGCCGACGGCGCACAGCCCTCGACCCGGATGCGTGAGAAATGCTGCGAGTCATCGTGCGCCGCCTGCTGCAGCTGGTGGTGACCCTGATCGCGCTGGCCACCCTGGTGTTCATCTGGTTGCGCAACCTGCCCGGCGGCCCGGTCGACGCGCTGCTCGGCGAGCGGGCCACCCCGGAACGGCGTGAGCTGCTCGTCCGGGCGCTGGGCTACGACCAGCCGATCTGGGTCCAGTTCGGGCGGTTCGTGCAGAACATTCTCGCCGGCAACTTCGGCAACTCGATCCGCAGCGGTGAACCGGTCCTCGACGTCATCAGCCGCGCCTTCCCGGCCACCGTCGAGCTGGCCGCCGCCGCCATGATCATCGCGATCGGATTCGGCGTACCCCTGGGTTACCTGGCGGCAAAGCAGCGCGGGCGACTCCTGGACAACCTGACCATCATCGGGACGCTGCTCGGCATCTCCATTCCGATCTTCTTCCTCGGCTACCTGCTCAAGGACTTCCTGACCCAGGGCTTCCGGTTGTTCCCCCCGTCCGGGCGGATCAGCACCGGGCTGGAGAACACCCAGGTGACCGGCTTCTTCGTCCTCGACGGGCTGTTGACCCGCGAGTTCGACGCGTCGGCCGACGCGCTGTGGCACCTGATCCTGCCGGCGTTCACCCTGGCGACCATCCCGCTGGCGATCATCGTCCGGATCACCCGGGCCAGCGTCCTGGACGTGCTCAACGAGGACTACGTGCGCACCGCCGACGCCAAGGGCCTGCGGGAGCGTACGGTCCGCGGCCGTCACGTGCTGCGCAACGCGCTGCTGCCGGTGGTCACCACGATCGGCCTGCAGACCGGGGCGCTGCTGGCCGGTGCGGTGCTCACCGAGAAGGTCTACAACTGGGGTGGTCTCGGCACGCTGATCACCGACTCGATCACCGGCAGTCGCGACTATCCGGTCCTGCAGGCGCTGATTTTGTTGGCCGCCCTGGTTTTCGTGCTGGTCAACCTGCTGGTCGACCTGTCCTACGCCGTCATCGACCCGAGGGTGCGGGTCCGATGAGCGGGTCCCCGGGCCGCGGTGGAGGGTTCGCCTCCCTGGCCGAGCACAAGAAGGCCCGCATCGAGCAACTCACCCGGGCGACCAGCGAGCAGGGCGGCGTCAGCCTCTGGCGCGACGCGCTGCGCCGGCTGCGGCGCAACCCGGTGGCGATCGTGGGCGCCGCGATCGTCGGGCTGTTCATCCTGATCGCCCTGCTGGCTCCGCTGATCGCCCCGCACGACGCGGTGACCCGCTTCCCGGAGCTGACGGCGAAGCTGACCGTCGACAACATCCCGGGCGCGACCGCCAACCACCCGCTGGGCGCGGACCCGCTGGGCCGCGACTTCGCCTCCCGCATGATCTACGGCGCCCGGCAGACGTTGTTCGTCGGAGTGCTGGCGACCCTCATCGGGCTGCTGCTCGGGGTGGTGCTGGGCGCCATCGCGGGGGCGCTCGGCGGCTGGGTCGACGTGGCCCTGATGCGGCTCACCGACGTCATGCTGGCGCTGCCCGGCCTCCTGCTGGCGATCACCCTGGTGGCGCTGGCGAGCCGGTCGAGCCAGTGGACGGTCATCATCGCGGTGGCGATCGTCAACGTGCCGATCTTCGCCCGGCTGCTGCGCGGCTCGATGCTGGCGCAGCGGGAGAGCGACCACGTGTTGGCCGCCCGATCGCTGGGCGTCAAGGAGCACAACATCGTGCTGCGGCACATGCTGCCCAACTCGATGACCGCGGTGATCGTCCAGGTGACGCTGACCTTCGCGGTGGCCATCCTGGACGCCGCGGCGCTGTCCTTCCTCGGGCTCGGTGACCCCGACATCAACCGGGCCGAGTGGGGACTGATGCTGGGCGTCGACGGGCAGCGCTACTTCGATGTCCGCCCCGGGCTGGCGTACTACCCGGCACTGGCCATCATCGTCGTAGCGCTCGGCTTCACGCTGCTCGGCGAGAGCATGCGCGAGGCCCTCGACCCGAAGAACCGGCGGTGAGCCGGATGACCGCGCGCAATCCGGGCGGCGGGCCCCGCCGTCGCCAACCAGGAGAGCACTGACATGCCGCTGCTCGACGTACGGGACCTGCGGGTCGTCTTCAACCGGCGGGGGGCGAAACCGTTCGCCGCCGTCGACGGGGTGAGTTTCACCGTGCAGCCCGGCGAGACCGTCGGCCTGGTCGGCGAGTCCGGCTGCGGCAAGAGCGTGACCAGCCTGGCGATCATGGGATTGCTCCCTAAGCGGGGCAACACCGTCTCCGGCGAGGTGTTGTTCGAGGGCACCGACCTGCTCCGCCTGTCCCCCAACGACCTGCGCGACCGGCGGGGCCGGGACCTCAGCATGATCTTCCAGGACCCGCTGTCCTCCCTGAACCCGGTCGTCCCGATCGGCGTGCAGGTGGCCGAGGTGCTGGAACGGCACCAGGGCCGCAGCCGGCGCGAGGCGCTGCGGGACTCCCGCGAGCTGCTCGACGCGGTCGGGATCCCCGATCCGCTCCGGCGGCTCAAGGAGTACCCGCACCAGCTCTCCGGGGGCATGCGGCAACGGGCCCTGATCGCGATCGCGTTGGCCTGCAAGCCGCGGCTACTGATCGCCGACGAGCCCACCACCGCCCTGGACGTGACGATCCAGGCGCAGATTCTGACCCTGCTCAAGCAGCTCGTCGACGACACCGGCACCGCCCTGGTCATGATCACGCATGATCTCGGGGTGGTCGCCGGGCTGTGCGACACGGTCAACGTGCTCTACGCCGGCAAGGTGGTCGAGCGCAACCGCCGGCATGAGCTGTTCGGCCGCCCCCGGCACCCGTACACCCATGGGCTGCTGGCCTCGGTGCCCCGCCTCGATTGTGGGCGCGGCGAGCGGCTGCACCCGATCCGCGGCTCGGTCTCGGACAACATCCCGTGGCCGCAGGGGTGCGCGTTCGCCCCGCGCTGCGACCGGGTGGTCGACGAGTGCATCGGCGACACCGTCCCGTTGGAGCGCACCGCCAGCGGCGGCGAACTGCGCTGCTGCAACCCCGTCCCGCAGGAGGTGCCGGCATGACGGCCGGGCCGGCCGAGCCGCTGGTCGTGCTGGACGAGCTCAAGGTGCACTTCCCGATCAAGAGCGGCGTGCTGTTCGACCGCACCATCGGGCAGGTGTACGCCGTGGACGGGGTTTCCCTGACCATCCGCCGTGGCGAGACGTACGGTCTGGTCGGCGAGTCGGGCTGCGGCAAGTCGACGCTGGGTCGGGGCCTGCTGCGGCTGGTCGAGCCGACCGCCGGGCGGATCGTGTTCGACGGCGTCGACGTGCGGGCCCTCAAGGGCCCCGACATGCGCCGGCTTCGGCGCCGCATGCAGATGGTGTTCCAGGACCCGATGTCCAGCCTCGACCCGCGCCAGTCGGTGGAGTCACTGCTGGTCGAGGGCATCCAGGCGCACGGGTTGGCCGGCGACAAGGCCGAGGTGCAACGCCGGCTGCGCAGCACCCTGGACGCGGTCGGTCTGCCCGCCTCCGGGCTGGCGAAGTATCCGCACGAGTTCTCCGGTGGGCAACGCCAGCGGATCGGCATCGCCCGGGCTCTGGTGCTGAACCCCGATCTCATCGTCGCCGACGAGCCGGTCTCCGCGCTGGACGTGTCGATCCAGGCCCAGGTGCTCAACCTGCTGGAAGACCTGCAGCGGAACCTGGGGCTGACGTACCTGGTGATCGCCCACGACCTGGCCGTGGTGCGGCACATCTCCGACACCGTCGGGGTGATGTACCTGGGCGCCCTGGTGGAGGAGGCCCCCGGCGACGACCTGTACCAGCAGCCGCTGCACCCGTACACCCGGGCGCTGATGTCGGCGGTGCCGGTGCCGGACCCGGTGGTGGAGGACCACCGGGAGCGGATCCTGCTCGCCGGCGACCTACCTTCGCCGGCGAACCCGCCGGCCGGTTGCCGCTTCCACACCCGCTGCCCGTGGGCGCAACGGGAGCGCTGCCCGGACGAGCGGCCGGCGCTGCGGCCGTTCCGGGGCACCGGCCCGCACCGGGTCGCCTGCCACTACGCCGAGGAGATCGCCGAGGGACACCTGCGCCCGCACGAGGTGCGGGCCGAGGTGGTACGCCCCGGCGTGGCAGCCGACCCGGCGACCGGCGATGGGCTGATCCCGACCACGGACATCCCCACCCCGTAGAGCCGTCCACGTACCAAAAAGCAATCGCGCGGACACTAAGGGACATCTCTCTTTTATTGCCTTCCGGCCCGCTGGGAAATGAACAGAAAAAATGTTTGGCGTCGGCTGTTTCCGGGGCAACGGCGGGCTCGGGGTTACTGCTAGTCTTCCCCTTGTTCGGGAGGAAGTGCCGACGGTTCCCCATTCGCATCAGAGGCGGACGCCGTCGGTTCGGCACGGCAATCAGACAGTTCGCGATCCCACGGCCACCAGGCCTTTGGGTTTCGACGGTCACTGCCAAATTCCGTGCTGAACGCAGAGCTCCCATCTGTCGAAATCAGGAACTGAGGATTAATGTTCGTACGGAATAAGGCTGCCCGACTCCTGGGCGCCGCCGCACTCGCCACCGCAATGATCACCGTCGTGACGCCGGGGTCGCCGGCCCAGGCCCGGTGTGACCTGCCCGGCGCGATCTACTCGTTCAAGAACAAGGTGTACACGACCCTGCCGACCAATGTCTACACACCGTGGATGAGCTACCCGGGCGACATCAGCCTGTCCCAGACCAAGACGGCGACCGCGACCGCGTCGGTCACCGCCACCGTGTCGGCCGAGGCCGGCATCGTGTTCGCCAAGGCCAGCGCCTCGCTGGGGGTCACCGTGGGCGGAAGCTGGTCGAAGGCGGACACCTGGACCGCGCACCAGGCGGTGCCGAAGGGCAAGCAGGGTCGCCTGCGCCTCTACCACGACGCCGTCGGCTTCGTGGTGACCAAGCAGGTCCCGTCGGGTCAATGCGGTTGGCGCACCGTCTACACCTCCAAGGTGATCGCCCCCCGCAAGACCGGCGACAGCGTCGTCAAGATGAACACCCGGGCCATCCCGAAGAAGGGCGTCAGCCTCGGACTGGGCGACGGTCTCGCCGACACCACCACATTGCTGGGCGGTCTTCCGGTCGAGCTCCAGACCACCGTCGTGACAATTCCGCAGACCGGCGAGCTGACCGATGAAACCGTCCCGAACGGCCTGTCGGACGAGCCGATCACCGAATAATCGTCGATCTATTCAGACGCCGGTCGCCAGTGCTGTCGTAGTCTGCAGGAAATGTCCCGGTCGCCAGTCGCGCATGCGGCGGCCGGGGCATTTCCGCGTGCCATGTGGCCGTCGGCTTCCCGCTATTGGAGGGGTGGCGCAGGCGCGCACCGCTGGCGTTCGACCGGTCGCCGCGCTACCAGTGGGCGCGGCGTCGCCGAATTGCCGGCGTTACTCCGCCGGGCGGTGCAACAGGGCCAGCGCGAACGTGTGGACGGCGTCGAGGCCGGCGGGGTCGGTCAACGGCACCGTGCCGCCGGTCACCGTGTACCACTCGTCCGCGTCCTTGTACTGGACCCGCAGCGTCGCCTGGCCGTTGACGAGTTCGGTGCGCAACGTCAGTTCGCCGGTCACCACCCCGACCTCGTCCGTCATCACCCCGCCCGGCCCGGCGATCAGATCCGCCGTCCGGGCCGGGGCCGCCGCCGGCGGGGTGTCCGCGGTACCGGCCGGGGCAGCCGGGTGCGCTGGGGCAGGCGTTTGCGCTGGCGCAGGCGGGTGGGCCGGGGCCGGCGGGTGGGCCGGGGCCGGCAGGTGGGCCGGGGGCGGCAGGTGGGCCGGGGCCGGCAGCTGGGCCGGGGCCGGCGGGTCCGCCGGGGCGGGCACTGCGGGGTCGGTCATGGGCACGTCTCCAGCATCTCCGTCAACGCGGCTTTCTCGGCGGTCGTCACCGACAACTGCCAGTGGTGCTTCACCGCCACCCAGTCCTGGGCGTACCTGCACCACACCTCGCGGCGCGGGGGCTTCCACTGTGCCGGGTCCTGGTCACCCTTTGCCCGGTTGGACGACGCGGAAACCGCGATGAGCTGCGGGCGCTCCAGGTCGTTGGCGAACTCGGCCCGGCGGGCGTCGGTCCAGGTGGCCGCCCCGGTGCGCCAGGCGTTGGCCAGCGGCACCATGTGGTCGACGTCGATCAGGGCCGGGTCGGTGAACGTCTTGCCGTCGTACTTGCTGAACCATTGACCACCGACCACGTTGCAGCCGTTGAGGCGGACCTTCTCGCCGTCGCGCTTGAGGACCGTGTCGCGCACGTCGCAGTTCTCGCCGGCGCTCTGCCAGTGCGCGAACCGGGTGCGGCTGTAGCCGCGCATCGAGCCGGCGGTGGCCACGGTCAACTGGCCGAGCTGCTCCCCGGTCTGGGTGGGGGCGTCGGCATCGTTCGAGGTGCCCACCGGCACGCAGCCGGTAGCGGTGGCGAGAGCGAGGGCGACGGCGACGGCGACGGCGACCAGGGCGCCGGCCGGGCGGGAAGCGGTACGGAGGGGACGCACCCCTCCAGCTTGCGTGATTGGTGATGGGCCGGGCGACATTGCCGTCTTCCGGCGTTTCCCGACGAACGTGCGGGGCGATGCACAATCACCCCTGGCCCTCCACCGCCGCCCGGAAGCACCCGAAGGAACTCAGGGGCCCGAACGGCGGTGGAGCCGGCGGCGGTCCGGTCAGCGGACCCGGTTGACGGCGCTGGTCACGGCCTTCACCGAGGCGGTGACGATGTTCGGGTCGAGGCCGACCCCCCACACCGTCGTCCCGTCGACCTCGCACTCGACGTACGCCGCCGCCTGCGCGTCACCGCCGGAGGACATCGCGTGCTCGTGGTAGTCGAGCACCCGGACCCGTACCCCGAGGGTCTGCAGGGCCTGGACGTACGCGTCGATCGGGCCGTTGCCGACCGCGACCACCGAGCGCGGCTCACCGCGGAAGCCGACCTGGACGTCGATCTCGACCTTGCCATCGATGGTGGCCGTGGCGTACCGCTCCAGCGTCACTGTGGGGGAGCTCTGGTGGCCGGCCAGGTACGCGCCGGCGAAGATCTCCCACATCCGCTGCGGCTCGACCTCGCCGCCCTCGTTGTCGGTGAACTGCTGCACGACCGAGGAGAACTCGATCTGGAGCCGGCGCGGCAGGTCGAGGTTGTGCTCCGCCTTCATGATGTAGGCGACGCCGCCCTTGCCGGACTGCGAGTTGACCCGGATGACCGCCTCGTAGG
Organism: Catenuloplanes sp.; assembly: GCA_036386695.1. GTDB lineage: Bacteria > Actinomycetota > Actinomycetes > Mycobacteriales > Micromonosporaceae > DASVVF01. The sequence goes on from DASVVF010001052.1 coordinate 8,289, forward strand.
TGCGGCCGAGGTCCTTCGGGTCGACCGGCAGGTACGGCACCCCCCAGTCGAACGCGTCCAGTGGCACGCCGGCGGTGGACGCGTCGGCCTCCAGGGCGGCGAAACCCTTCTTGATCGCGTCCTGGTGGGAGCCGGAGAAGGCGGTGTAGACCAGGTCGCCGGCGTACGGGTGCCGCTCGTGCACCGGCAGTTGGTTGCAGTACTCGACGGCGCGCTTGATCTCGTCGATGTCGGCGAAGTCGATCTGCGGGTCGATTCCCTGGGAGAACAGGTTCAGACCGAGGGTGACCAGGTCGACGTTGCCGGTGCGTTCGCCGTTGCCGAACAGGCAGCCCTCGATCCGGTCGGCACCGGCCAGCACCCCCAGCTCGGCGGCGGCCACCGCGGTGCCCCGGTCGTTGTGCGGGTGCAGGGACAGCACGAGCGACGAGCGGCGGGGCAGGTTCCGGTGCATCCACTCGATCGAGTCGGCGTACACGTTGGGGCTGGCCATCTCGACGGTGGCGGGCAGGTTGACGATCAGGGGACGGGCCGGGTCGGGGTCGACCACGTCGATGACCGCGGAGCAGATCTCCAGGGCGTAGTCCAGCTCGGTGCCGGTGTAGGACTCCGGTGAGTACTCGTAGAAGATCTCGGTGTCCGGGGTGTGGATCTCGGCGTACTTCTGGCACAGCCGGGCGCCGCTGGTGGCGATGTCGGTGATGCCGGCCCGGTCCAACCCGAAGACCACCCGCCGTTGCAGGCTCGACGTCGAGTTGTAGAAGTGCACGATGGCCCGCTTGGCCCCGCGGATCGACTCGAAGGTGCGGTCGATCAGGTGTTCCCGACACTGCACCAGCACCTGGATCGTCACGTCGTCGGGGATCAGGTCCTGTTCGATGAGCTGACGCACGAAGTCGAAGTCGGTCTGGCTGGCGGCCGGGAAGCCGACCTCGATCTCCTTGTAACCCATCTGCACCAGCAGGTGGAACATCCGTCGCTTGCGCTCCGGCGACATCGGGTCGATCAGGGCCTGGTTCCCGTCGCGCAGGTCGACCGCGCA
>DASVVF010001053.1:0-2833 GCA_036386695.1 Catenuloplanes sp.
CACTTCCGACCACACTCCATGACCAGGACGCCGGCGATCTGGTCGAGCGCGAACGGCACCACCAGAATGTCCCGGGCCGCCGGCAGCAGTTCGGCCAACCACGGGTCCCACCGCGGGCTCAGCCGCGACCGGAGCCGGGTCTCGACACTTGTCATCGCCTGCCGCACCACGGAGTCCTCCGCCAGATCGGCCGGTGGGCCGGGGTGGCTGACCGCGTCGTGCGGATCCACCATCACCGCCGACGTCGACTCGGCCGGCGAGTTCGGCTCCTCCTGGAAAGTCAGCACGACGCTGCGGGTGGCGAGCAGTTCCCGGGTGGCGAACCGGGCGAGCATCGTGCGGATCTCGTCAACGGTGCACTCCCTGGTGAGGTCGTAGCCCAGCCGGCGCAGCAGGTCGCTGTCCAGGCGTCGGCGGCGCAGCTCACGCTCGTTGACGGCGGCGAAACTGGCCACGAGGACCACGGTGCCCAGCAGCAGCGCCTGGTAGAGCGCCAGCCGGAACACCGGAACGGCGGTGGCCGGACCCCACATCCCCGCCGCGCTGGCCTCCAGGGAGACCAGGGCGAGCAGGCCCTGCCAGATGGCGAGCTTGACGCCCGTGCGGAAGGAGGCCAGCAGTGTCACCGCGACGCCGTGCAACCAGACCAGGTACCAGCCAGGGCCGTCCAGCCCGCCCAGCGCCCGCCAGAGTCCGCACAGCAGGAAGCCATCGACCAGCAGGCACAGGTTGAAGAAGACCATCGCCGGGGTGCGACCGAGCCGGGGCATCACCACCGAGGGCGTGGTCACCAGCAACCAGACCGCCGCGATGCCGAACGTGGTCGCTACGGTGCCGGGCGCGCTGCCGGCCAGCAACGCCGCCGCCGGAACGGCCGCCACCAGAACCGCGCGACACAGCAACATCCACCGGATCCGGGTGCCGAGCGCGACGAGATCGCCGATTGACGTGCCGGGTCGAGCGTTCATGTCGCCTCGCCTCCGGATGCGGTGGGTCGGTAGTGGCGCACGGTGATTGCGGGGGTGGGTTGGGGCGGGTCGAATTCGAGGTGTTCGGCATTGACCGGGGCCAGACGCAACTTGGGATCACGCCGGTCGATCTGGTTCTGCAACGCCAGGAAGGCGAGCACGACCCCGAGAGCTCCCGCCGGCAGGGCGCCGTGTTCGGCGGTGCGCGTCGCGAGTTCGGCGGCCCGCTGAGCCACCTCGGTGAGGACCTTGCCGATCGCGGCGACCCGGGCGCCGAGCCCGGTCGCGCCAGCCGCCAGGGATGCCGCCGGAGCGGCGGGCGGGTCCGACGGCGTGGGCGGCGTCGGGGTGGCCGCCGGCGCCAGCGGTCGGGCGGAGGGCTCCCCGGTGGCGGCCGGGTCGCCGGACGGGGCCCGCGATGGTCCGTCGGGTGTGGTCGACGCCGTGGGGGTGCCGGCCGGTGGTGGGTTGAGTGTGGGCGGCGGCACGGGTGGCGCCGTGACCGACGGGGCCGCCGGGGTCCCGCCGGCTGGCGGGGTCCCGGGGGCGGGCGGGGTGCCCGGGGCCGGCGGGGTCGCTGGGACGGGGCTGGTGGCGGTGGCCGCCGGTGTGCCGGTGAGGGCCGGGGCCGGGGGACCCGCGGTTGGCCTGGTGGTCGGCGGGGGCGGTACGACCGGGTCGGGTACGAGCACCCATTGGAACGTTCCGACGGCCAGTTTGCCCTGTGCTGACGACCGGTCCTGAACGGCCACGGACACCCGGAACGTGCGCTTGTCCCCGCCGACCGGTGCCCAGCCGGTCGACGCCAGGCCCACCCGGGAATCGGCGGAGTCCGCCGTGTCCAGCGCCGCCAACGTGCCCTCGAAGACGGTGTGCGTGGCGGCGAAACCGGTGCAGTCGCCGAAGGCCCCACCGGCGCCCTGCTCCACCTTCACCTGCAGGTGGGGCGCGAGGTCACCGCTGACGCCGGTAGCCCTGAAGTAGACCGTCCCGGCGGCGGCGGGACCCGACCGGGTCACCGCCAGACACCGTTGCACGGTCCGGCCGGGCCTCATCATCCGGTCCTGGCCGGACGCCCCGCCGCCGTCCGTGTCGAAGAGGGCGGCGTCGCCGTCGTCGTCGGTCAGCTCGATCACCGCCAGCACGCTGTTGGTACGGCTCGGCGCGGGGCCCTGCGGCAGATACGCGAAGATGACGAGCAGGGCGATCCCGGCCAGCAGCACCATCGCCGGCAGACCGGAGGACAGGAGGCGTCGGCCCGGTGCCGTGACCTCCACCGTGACCCCCCTCCGCCCAGTCGTCTTCGATCGGGACATCGGCAGTCGCGGGGCGCAACTGAGCGGCGCGGGAATGCCGCGCGCGGGCGGGTCGGCAAACGTCGGCCGCAGCGGTAAGACCGCTGGTCGGTGTGCCGATGGATGGGCTATGCGATGGAGGTTGTGGAGGCAGGAAACCGGTGCCACCGGCCGCCGTACCACAGCACCGCGCCCGGCGGCCATCACCCGGCGCTGGTCGCGGTGTTTCCGCGTGGCGGCGGTGGTGGTGCTGCTGGTGACGATGGCGGGCACGCTCCCGCCGGTGGCGGCCGCGTTCACCGCCGGCACGACGAATTCCGGCAACGCCCTCGCGGCGGCGGCGACGTTCCCCACGTACCCCACCGCGGTGACGGGTGACAGCGCGTGGGCCTACCACCGCGGTGACGAGTCGACGTCGAGCACGCCCACCAGCACTGCGGTCGACACGTCGGGCAACAGCCGCTCCGGCACCTACAGCGGGATGACCGGCGGGGCCGCGACCTCGACGCGGTGGAATTTCGACGACGGCAGCGGACCCACCGCCGCGGACAGTTCCGGGTCCGGCAACGT
>DASVVF010001054.1:0-5625 GCA_036386695.1 Catenuloplanes sp.
AACGGGTCGCGGCGTTCGGCGAGATCGTCGAGAAAGCGGGCGTGATCGGCGCACGCCGCCGCCAACGACGGGTGCGGCAACGTCTGGGCGGTGTCGGCGAGGGTGCGGGCGGCGGAGCGCAGATCGACCGGCTGCGCCGACACGACGATCTGGGTGGACGTGGACAGGCTGTTGAGCCACCGACCGAATGTGTCGATCAGCGCGGCCTGCTCATCGGCGGTACGCAGGGCGAGGTTGACGTTCGTCGCGGCGACCATCGCCGCCTTCGACTGCCCGAGGGTGATCTCCCCACTGTCGTCGATGGCCTCAGCCGGCAGGGTCAGCGGCGCCGGTAGCATCACCCGCGATTGCGGTGCCTGCACCCAGTCCGGGGTCTTCGACCGGGTGTCGGTGGTCGACAACGCCCGCGGGGCGCGGGAGTGCCGCACCGCGGACAACAGCCACACGTCCAACGCCACACCGTCGCGGCGGCCGACCGCCAGGCCGAAGACCAGGCCGCCGCCGATCACGGCGGCGCCGAGCAGCACCGGCACCGGCACCACGTCCTGCAACCCGTTCCAGGCGCCGTAGAAGATCACGGCGGCGACGGCGAGGATCGCGAGTTGCCGGAACGTCAGGCCGTACAACACCTTGTCCGGGGCGTCGACGTCGGCCGGCATTTTCGTCCTCGAGGTGTCCCGGCCCTGCGGGTCCTGGGCGCTCACCGCCCTCGCCCCAGACCGGGGATGCGCAGGGAACGGCTGATCTGCTGCACGACGACGACGCGCATGATCATGCCGAGGATGTTGTTCTGCCGGCCACCGGAGGCGGCCCAGCGGGCCATCAGGCCGGGGATCTTGACGGTGTACCAGAGCAGGACAACGACGACGAGCATGTTGATCACTCCTCCCGGTTCCACGGGTAGGCCGAGGACGGGTAGCAGGCTGGTGGGGTCGAGCAGCATCCACTGCCCGGCGTAGAGAAAGAACCCCTGCGCGACCGGCACCGCCAAGGCGCCGGCGTACGAGCGCCACCACAGGCGGGCGACCTGGTCGGTCTGCGGCAACGCGTGACACGCCAGCGCGAGCGGCGCGATCGCGGTCAGGACCAGCACGAGCACGAAGCGGCTGATCATGGAGAAGGCGGTGGTGGCGACCAGGACGATGATGAGCACGAGGACGACGGCGAACAGCAGGCCGGCGAGCTCGTCCTGCCCAGCGCGGATGTGCGACTGCATCGCCGTGACCGCACCCTGGTCGTTGATGTCGTCGGCGGTGACCGCCCGGGTCAGGGCGTTGGCCAGCTGGATCAGTTGTGAGCAGAACAGCTGGGAGAAGTGCGCGGCGATGAACCCGACCACGCAGCGGGGGGCAAGGTCCTTGGCGGTGTAGCGGGCGCGTTCGTCGCCGCCGGCGCTCATGGTCAGGACACCGGCGGCGACGAACACCAGGACGAAGACCGTGTCGACGATCCAGACCGACCGGCCGGTCAACGCCTGCACCTGCGGCAGCGCGGTGGCATCCGGGGTGATCAGCAACGCGCCGGTGATCACCCCGAACACCGCGTCCAAGCAGGCGAGCAGGGCGTCGATCACCCAGTCCATGATCGCGTCGAGGACGAAGCCCATGACCGCCTCAGCCTCCGACGATGCCTCGGACGACCTGCAACAGGACCGGCGCGAGGACAGCCAGGCCGTAGCCGACCAGGGCGTTCTTCAAAGCGCCTTTGGCCTTGTCGACCTGAGCGGGTTCACCACCGGCGGTGGCCCAGTACACCCCGGCGAGGACGAGGAACAGGGTCGCGACCGCGACCAGGATGCCCATGAGCCAGGTCTGCAGAGTCGTGATGACCTGCGGCAGGGAGTTCGCCGCCAGGTACACGGTCTCAGTGGTGTCGGCGTACGCGGCGGCCGGCACGGACAGCATCAGCAGGACCGTGGCGGTGTGCGCGGCGACGCGCCCCGCCCGGCGGGCGGTGCGGTGGTGGGTGAGGGCACGAATGCGTGCCCGGATGCGAGGGATGGGGTTGTGGGACATGGTGGTGCTCACCTCCGGCCCCACCGCCGGGCGACAAGGCTCGGGCGGCGGGGCATGGGTCGAAGCGGTCGAGGAACCGCCGCCGGGCACGGGGTGGCGGGCGCGATACCGGGCCGCAACAGGCCCTCGGGAGGAGCACGTCCTCCCTGTTCGGGTTGCGGTGTTCGATGAGGTGTCAGCGCACCAAGCACTGCGCGGCACCCGAGGCGTCCGGCCCGGTGTCGGCCCGTACTCCGGGCCCGGCGGCGGACGGAACCCCTTGCCGGCCGTGTCGATGTGGCCGGAGGAGTTCCGCACCCTCAAACCCGGGTTTGTGTGCTCTGGCGAACGCGGTGCCGACTCACAGCCGCTCACAGGGACTCACAGCGGCTCACAAAATCGCCGGAAACGGCTCACAGTGCAGGTCAGCGCCATGCGACCGCTGCCGGTGCAGCCCGAGGCATGGATCTCACCGCGCCGCCGCCGGGTGGTGACCGCGACGGTTTGTGAGTCCCTGTGAGCCGCCCGGGGGCTCACAACCCCTTGACAGCGGCCATCAGCCGTGGCCGAAGGGTGCGTCGCCCCGACCGCCTGCCGCGCGGGGATCGTCGGGCGGGTGCGCTGGTGTCCGTTGACAGCGCAGTTGAACTGCGTGCCGCTGCAAGCCGCTCCGCAGGCGTTTCTTGCCACCGAAGTTGCAGCACCCACTGGTCAGGAGCCTGTCGTTGTCGGCGCGTTCGCCGCAGGACACCGTGCAGGCCGCGCCATTCGGCGCCTGCTGCGTTGCTGTCCGATCCGATCCGCCCTGCTCGGGGGCTGCAGCGACGGTTCAGGTTCGGTGTCAAGGGACAGCTGGCACATGGTGATGCCCTCGCCGGGTTGCGTCGGCGAGGGCATCACCATGTGCGGGCAGGAGGCTTGCGGGTTCGTGGTGGGACGGGGCCGTCCGGGTGGGCGGTGGGTTGGGTCAGGCCGCTGCGGCGGCGAGTATGGGCGCGGCCGGCACGGCGGTGTGGTGCACGGCGGCGACGCCGGTCCTGGTGGCCGCCCGGTGCTCGGCCTGCTCGGCGATCTGCTGCCTGGCCTGCGGGGACGCGACGCCGGTGAGAACGCCGCTGGCCAGGGCGTCGGTGATGCGGATGTCGATACGGCCCAGGCGCATGCGCAGGGCGTCGGCGGTGAGGCCGAGGCGCGCGGCGATCGGTTCGATCGCCCGCCGGCCGAGACGCACGTCGATGTAGGGCTGCTCGTCTTCCTTGTCGAGGATGCCCAGGCCCACCGCCCGCTGCACGAGCAGGTCGGGATGCCCGTAGGGGACCTTGGGGGTGCGGGGGCCGGTGACGTGCTCGACGTCGTCCACCGGGGTGTACTCGTGTGCCTGTTGCCGCAGCGTGAATCCGGCCCGCCAGGCGGCCCGGCACAGCGCCGCGTGCGGTGCGGGCTTGGCCAGGTCGACCCGGTCGCGCAGCGCGGTGAGGAAGCCGGTGAGGATCTCGGCGTCGATGTCGCCGGGGTCGCCGGCGTATCCGGCGCACAGCTGCCCGGCGTAGCGCCGCAGGGCAGGCATCGCCATGCCCACCGCGGCGATCACCCACGCCGGGCCGTCGAGGCGGGCCCGGCGCACCAGCTCCCGCCACACCTCGTCACGCGCCGTGTAGGCGCGCGGGTGCTCCAGGAGCCAGTCGCGTAGGGCCGGCAGTGTCATGACACCGCCGGGCAGCCCGGCGTCCGGGTCGAACGTGTCGAGGTCGAGGGTCAGCGGGGCGGGCTCGCACGTCAGCACCGCGAACGCGGCGTCGGCGGCGGCCAGGGGCGAGGTGGGCCAGTCCGTGGCGGACACGCTCATGTCACAGCTCCCATGTCAGAGAAGATCATCGATGGACACCGTGGTCATGTCACGGCGCCGTCCAGGCGCCGATTACGCCACGACGGGCTCACAGACCTGTCACACCGCAGGTCAGACACGCTTTGACAGCGTCCGGACGGCCGTGACACACCTTCTGACATTTGATCTATGACATCGACATCAGTCGTTGACCTTCGGCTGTGACACAGCCTCTGAGCTGCACTGTGACATGTCAACGGCGTTGTGACACCGCCCGGCGGGGCGTGTCAACGCGGGGCGGACAACGCCGCCACTGGCCATGACATCGGCCCGACCGTGACGCTCACAGCCGCCCACGCCGACTCACAGCGGCTCACACGCCGGCGCTGTGACATCGACCGGCGCCGCAATGTCACCGCCGGATGTCACAGCGCCGGGCCGATGTCATCGCGCGCCGCCAACCCCTCTGCGACATGACAGCGCCGGACCGCGCCGCGATCGCATGTCACGCCGGCACGGCCAATGACACGACCGGCGACAACAGCGCCGGGAAGCTCACAGGGCAGCCCACAACCCCCGTGTCATCGATCAGCATCCTTTGTTGACCACCGGGCGCCGGTGACGCTGTGTGCCCGCCCGCAGGGGACGCGCCGCCCACGGTCGCGGCTCACAACACCCGCACGGGGCCTTCCGACTGCGCGGCTCTCTGCCGTCCGCACACCCGGTCGGATGTGGACATTTCTGGACTGTGTGCCTATTCCGTGCCGTTGTGAGCGGCTGTGAGTCGCTGTGTGCCGCTGTGAGCGGGCGGGGCGTTCGCCAGAGCACACAAACCCGGGTTTGAGGGTGTCAGCGCATCAGCCGCGCGGCGCGGAGCCGACACCACATGAGCGAGCACACGCCGCAGCACCACAGCCCCGTCCCCGTCGACCCGGACCCGTCCGGCGCCGACCCGACCCTCATCGATCAGGTTGCCGGCGACCCGCCGGTCCCGATCACCGTGTGGCGCACCGCCCGCACGGCTGCCGACGCGCATCGCAGCATCGGCGCCCGGCTGGCGTACCGCCTCATCTCCGCCTACAGCCACCCCGGCGAGGCGGTCGTCGACCTCACCACTGACCACGCCCTGTCCGCTGTCTGCGCCGCCGGGCGCCGCCAGCACCACCCGGGCTGGTTCACCGACGCGTCCAGCCTGATCATCGGACCGGCCACCCCGGTGGCCGAGCCCGACACCGACCGCGGCGAACGGCTGGAGCTGGGCGCGTGGTTCGGTGACGACCTCACCGACCCCGACCTGCCGGCCTCTGCCGGCGCGGTCCCCGCACCATCCGACGGCGCCTCGTTGCAGGCGACGACCAGTCTGGTCGTCGCCTGCTGGCCCCTGGACGCCGGTGACGCGGCGAACCGGGTCCGGTTGGCGTGGCTGCTCAGCGCCTGCGCCCAGCTGCTGCGCCCCGGTGGCTGCCTCGTCCTCGTCGTCGGCGTCCCGACCGGTACCACCGCCGCGCCGGAGGACCTCAGCCCCCTCGCCACCGCGGCGGCCAACGTCGGGCTGGGCTACCTGCAGCACATCGTCGCGGTCGCGGCGGACACCGACGCCGACGCGTTCCTCTACCACGTTACCGACGAGGAACTGCTCACCCTGGCACGCGAAAGCGACGGGCAGCAGTGGGTGGTCGCGCACCTGCGGGTCCACGCCGACCTGCTGGTCTTCAGCAAGGCCCGGACGCCTGACCGGGCGCCGCGTGCCCGGCGCCGCCGCAGCGGTGGTGATCACCATGGCTGAGTACCCGACCGCCGTCGCCG
>DASVVF010001055.1:0-5000 GCA_036386695.1 Catenuloplanes sp.
ACGGGTCGGCGGCCGGGGTCGCCTTCTTGCGCCGGGCCCGGGTGGTCTTGGCCGGCGGGGCTGTCGGCGCCTCGACGGCCGGTGCGTCGACGGACGGCGCCTCGGCGGACGGGTCGGCCGCCGGTGCGACGGCCAGCGCGACGGGGTCGCTCGGGTCGCCCTCGGCGGCGACGGGCTTGCGCCGGCGTCGGGTCACCTTGGGTGCCGGCTCGTCGGCGCCCGGCCCGGTGGCCGGGTCGTCGGCGCCGCTCGCGGATATCCGGGCGTCGGCGGCGGACCCGGCTTCGATCACCGCGCCGGGTTCCGGGGGCGCGCCGGTCTGCGCGGCGGGCGGTGCCGCCTTGCGGCGCGTGGTCCGGGTACGGCGGGCAGGGGTGGACGGGGCGTTCTCGGCGGTATCGCCGGCCGGTTGGGTACCGGCCCGTTCACCGCCCTCTGGCTCGTTGTCGAGCATGGGCGTTCTCCAGTTCTGTCGGCCCCGGGCGCGGGTGAGCGCTGCCACGCAGGGTCGACGCAAGGTGTTTCCGGTGACGCGCCCGACATGGGCTGGTCACCGAAGTCTGCCAACAAACGCCGGCCGGAACCGGCTAGCGTCCACCGATGGGTGCTCCGTCGCGATCCGCCTCCAACGGATCGACGATGTCCCCATTCGCGGTGAGTGTGCCCTGTGCCAGCCGGGTCGTACGTGCCGGAACCGGCGGCTCCAGGCCAGCCACCACGCGGAGGCCGGAAAGAACGTCATCGGGTCGCACGGTCGGACTAACCAACCGTACGACAAGGTCGAGTATCGCACACGGTGCGGCGCTCACCCCGGAAGGTGCCTCAGATCGCTGCGGGTCCTCGGCGACCACGGTCATTCGGGTCACCGCGGCCCGCGCGTCGAAGGTCCGTTGCCCCTGCTTGGTGAGCCGCCCGACCAGCACCTCCGGGGCCGCCTCGAAGGCGGCCACCGCCCGGGTCAGCTCCTGCGGGGAGACCTGGGGCAGCTCGATCCGCCAGAGCGAGGCGTCGATCCGGTCGGCAAGTCCACCCGAACCGGCGGTCACCACCGCCTCCAGCACGTCGAGACCGGGTGACAGGGACGCGTCCAGGGCCGACCGTAGCCAGTCCGGGTCGACCGGGGCCCGCAGGCCGATCTCCAGGTATTCCGCCTCGCTGGCCACGCCGGTCGGCGCCGCGCTGGCGTACGAGATCTTGGGGTGCGGGCTGAAGCCCTGGGAGTACGCGATCGGGACGTCGGCACGGCGCACCGCCCGCTCGAAGGCCCGGGCGAAATCCCGGTGGGAGGTGAAGCGCAGCGGACCGCGCTTGGCGTACCTGATCCGGACGCGCTGGACGATCGGCGCCTGACCGCCCTCCGGCTGTGGCTGTGGCTTCCTGCTGATCGCGGTGCTCCTCGGATCCGACGGTGGACGTGACTGCCGGTCCATCTTCGCGCACCGCCGCCGGCGACCGACGCGGCGGGATAGGCAACCTTCGCCCGGGTTCTCCAGTTAGTCCGGGGAAAGCGGCAAACGCCTAAATAGACACGCTCAAGACAAAGGACCGGCAAAAGGATGAAAGCGCTCATGCTGGCCGGTGGTCGGGGGACCCGGCTCCGGCCGCTCACCCACACCTCCGCCAAACAGCTCTTCCCGGTGGCGAACAAGCCGGTCATCTTCTACGGGCTCGAAGCGATCCGCGACGCCGGCATCACCGAGGTCGGCATCATCACCGGCGACACCGGTGCCGAGGTGCGCGAGGCCATCGGCGACGGGTCCCGGTTCGGCCTGCGGGTCACCTATATCCCGCAGGACGCACCGCTGGGCCTGGCCCACTGCGTCCTGATCGCCCGCGACTTCCTCGGCGCCGACGACTTCGTCATGTACCTGGGGGACAACTTCCTCTTCGGCGGCATCCAGGACCTGGTGGCGTCCTTCCGGGCCGGCTCGTACGACGCCCAGATCCTGCTCACCCCGGTCGACGACCCGGGCTCGTACGGGGTGGCCACGCTGGGCCGCAGCGGCGAGATCGTCGGGTTGATGGAGAAGCCGGACGAGCCGGAGAGCGACCTGGCGATCGTGGGGGTCTACATGTTCGCCCCGGCCATCCACGACGCCGTGCGGGCCATCCGCCCGTCGGGGCGCGGCGAACTGGAGATCACCGACGCGGTGCAGTGGCTGATCGAGAACGACTACCAGGTCCACTCCCACCTGGTCACCGGCTACTGGAAGGACACCGGCCGGGTCCAGGACATGCTGGAATGCAACAGAATCGTCCTGGAATCGGTGGAGGCCCGCATCGACGGCACCGTCGACGGCCGCTCCGAGATCACCGGTCGGGTGGTCATCGAGGCCGGCTCGGTGGTCGAGGAGTCGGTGCTGCGCGGCCCCATCGTGGTCGGTTCCGGCACCAAGATCGTCCGATCGTACGTCGGCCCGTTCACCTCGATCGCGGAGAACTGCATGCTGGAGGATGCCGAGATCGAGTACTCGATCATGTTCGGCAGCTCCAGCATCCGTGGGGTCTCCCGGATCGGCGAGTCGCTGATCGGCAAGGACGCGCAGATCACCCAGGCGCCCAAGACGCCGCACGCGCACCAGTTGGTGGTCGGTGACCACAGCACCGTCCGGCTGCGCGCCTGACCCCGCCACCCCGGCCGGGCCCGGGTCAGCCGGTCAGCTCGTAGACCTCGCAGTCGGCGGCGCGCAGGCGCAGGGCGGCGTACCCGGCGAGGGTGGCCGCTGGTGGGTTGACCCGCCGGTCGACCAGCAGCCAGCGGACACCGTAGGCCCGCCGTAGCCGGGTGGCGGCCTCGGCGGACGGGGCGCGGAACACCGCGTCGTTGGCCGCCAGCCGCTCCGCGTCCCAGTACGGCACGAGGGCCGGCGGCACACCCGTGCGCTGGGCCGCCCGGTGGGCCCGGACCGTGTAGCCCCAGCCTTCGACCAGGACCCGCCGCTCGGTGTACGCCGCCACCCAGAAGTGCCGGTTGTCACAACCGCCGGGCCGGATGACGAGGCAGTGCACGTTGGTGGCCACCACGTCAGCGGGGTCCGAGTGCCGCCGCAGCCACCGCCCGGCCGCAACCGCGCCGTCCGGGATCGCCGGTCGGGTCGACCCCGGGCCGGGCGAGGTCGCGCGCCAACCGTGGCTGGCGGCGTCGAGCACGGCGAAGACCGGCCCGGCGGTCGACTGGGACACCCCGGGCAGCGCGGTGCCGGTGGCGAACAGCAGCACCGCCGGCCAGGCCAGCGGCCGGCCGGGCACCGTCCTGGCGGGCAGCCGGCGGACCGCCACCCAGCCCAGCGCGCCCAGTGCCACGAGCACGGCGTACGGCAGGGCGAGCAGGCCGGCCAGCGCGACGTGACCGGCGCCGGCGGGGTGTGCCGCCGGCGGGGTGTCACCGGTCCAGGCGCGCAGCAGCCCGGTGGCGGCCACCCCGGCCAACACCGCCGCGGCCAGCAGCAGCCGCCCGCGGCGCCGGGTCCGCCCGGCCCACGCCGGGGCGGCGGGCAGCACCGCGGCTATGCCGGCGACGGCCAGCACCGCCAGGTACGGACGGGCCGAGACGAAGAAGTACATCTGGCTGGCGCCCGGATGACTGAAGGTCAACGCGGCGGCCACCCCGGCCGCCACCATCCCGGCGCACAACAGCACCCCCGGATCGGCGGGCCGCACCGCCGGGCCGGCCGGCCGCGCCACCGGGCCGGCGCGGGCCCGGCGGCCGGAGACGAGCCCCAGCGCGCCGATACCGATGCCCAGCCAGCAGCCGAGGCACAGCACGGTGGCGAACAGCACCACCCAGGCCGGGGTCGACCCGACGGCCCGCCCGCTGGTCACCAGTCCGCTGACGGTCGCCACCGGGGAGAGCAGCGCCGTCTGCAACGGCTGCGGCGCGAGGCCTCCGGAGAAGCCGGCGAACAGGACCGCCTGCGCGAACGCCAGGGCGACGGCGACCAGCACGCCGGCCGCCGCGGCGGGTCGGTGCAGTCGCCGAAACGCTGCGGCGTGCACCGCCACCACCAGCACCAGTGCGGCCAGCAGCATGGGCAGCAGGGTCGCCTTCGCGCCGGTGGTAACGGCCAGGAGCAGGACCAGCAGCAGCCACCGCCCCGGGGTCGGGCCGGGGTGGCCGGCACCGGCCCGCAGCAGATCGACCAGGACCAGCACCAACGGCAGGGCCAGCAACGCCCCGAAGGTCTGGGTGGGGCTGAGCCAGAGCACGTCCAGCGGGGCGCCGGTGGCCACCGGACCGGCCGTCCAACCGTACGGGTTCGGGGCGGTGGCCAGCAGGAACAGCGCGGCGGCCAGCGGCCCCGGCCACCACGGACCGGCCCGCCCGCCGCGTCCGGTGACCTGCTGGGCCAGCAGCGCCACCAGCACCGTGGTGAGTCCGGCCATCGGCAGCACGCTGAGCCGGTAGAGCAGCACGTCGAGTTCCACGCCGCTGACCCAGCTGGTCGCCGCCAGGTCGGCGTAGACGAACCAGTGGTAGTTGAGTGGCTCGCCCGACACGTACGGGATGGTGGGCGGCACGTGGTGCTTCAGCTCCCCGGCCAGGGCCAGGTGGAACGGCATGTCCTGGTACGGCGAGCCGCTGGCCGGCCAGGTCAGCCCGTGCGAGCGCCAGAACGTGGCGGCGCTGAACGCCAGCACGAAGCCGACCACGGCAGTGAGCGACCAGGCCCACCACAGCGGAACCCGCTGGCCGCTACCCCGCCAGTGCCGGCGCCAGCGTGGCCGCAGCAGGCAGGCCAGGATCACCATGGCGGGCCCGAGCAACACCAGCCGGGGGGCGCCGAGCGGGCGGGCCGCCAGGTAGCTGAGCACCTCGACCGCGTAGCCGAGCACCGTGCCGGCCGCCAGGTCGGCCACCAGCAGTCCGGGACCGCCGCGCAGCCCCCGCCACAGCAGCGTGCCGGGCACCGTCAGGCAGCACAGCAGGTAGCCGCCGAACGCCAGCTGGTCGGCCGCCCGTACCCCGCTGAAGTGCAGGGCGGTCACGGTGACCGCGGTGA
>DASVVF010001056.1:0-4346 GCA_036386695.1 Catenuloplanes sp.
GCGGCCACCGAGATCTGCCGCTCGGCGCCGCCCCATTGTGGACGATCGGCGCGGCGGAGGAACTCACCCGGGCATGGGGCGGACGGGAGGAAGAACCGGGCCGGTCACCCACTGACCCAGCCGCGCCGGGTCGCCTGAACGCCGGCCTGGAACCTGCTGCGGGCGTTCAGCCGCTCCATGAGCTGCGCCATCGTGCGCCGGACCGTGCTCAGGGATACCCCGAGCCGGCGGGCGAGGACCTCGTCGGTGTGGCCTTCGGCCAGCAACGAGAGGATGGTCTGCTCGGTGCGGGTCAGGATGGGCTCGGTCGCCGCGATGTCCTCGCCGAACACGGTGGCGGTGGTCCACATCTGGTCGAACAGCGCGCAGACCGCCGCGACCACGCCCGGGCTGGTGATCTCGACGGCTCCCGCCGCTGTCTCCCGTGGATCCGCCGGGAGCAGGACGGTACGCCGGTCGTAGCTGACCATCAGCAGTGGCACCGTGGGGACGGTACGCAGCTGCCCGCCGAGGCCGGCGAGCCATCGGGCGTAGCCGAGCACGTGCGGGTGGTCCCGGAAGCTGTCCTGGTAGACGCATCGGACGGTCACCCCGCGCCGCAGCATGCCCTCGTTGAGGTCCCGGCTGGCGTGTTTCGCCTCGACGGTCTGGGTGCTGTTGGGGTTCAGGGACAGGCATTCGCTGGTGGCCGACCGGCTCAGTTCCGCGAGTCGCCAGCGGACCGCGTCGACGCCTTCCCACCAGGTGATCTGGCTAGGGGCCCGGATGGCGTCCTGTTCGGCGGCGATGGTGCTGATCCACGCGCGGGTGGCTTCGAGTTGCTGTCGGCGCTCGAGAATTTCCGCTTCCGCCTGCGCCAACAAGGTGGTCAGGCCGACGGTGGGGTGCACCGCCCGGACCTTGTCCAGCCGGTCGGGGGAGCGCCGCAGCAGCCGCTGCTCGGCCAGTTCGTCCAGAGCGGTCCGGACCTGCGCCTCAGAAATATCTAGATGTCGGGCGATTTCCGACACCCCCAAATCAGGGCAGGTCAACATTGTTCGATATACGTCCTGCCCAATTGTGGTCAAACTCAGCGCATGCAGCACTGTCACTCCCCCCGTGCGTCCCCCGTGTGATCCGACGGTAAACCCGCAAGATCGCATGTGAGTCTGCGGCATCGGGCGTGGGCTGACAACCCCGTTCCGGGTTTGACACCAACTAGTCAGGCACTTCCTCTCACGCCGAAGGCAGTGACATCGGTCGGCCCAGCTGCCATTGTTATCGGCAACGGAGCGAAAGCGCCGATTCAATGCCAACGCAACACCCCCAATCATTGCCAGATAGAGGAGGACTCCGCCATGCCCGCCGCCGCTGAGAATCTGTTTCCGAGACCCGCTCGGCGGGATCGCACCACACTCGGCGGGCGGCGGGCGGCCGGTGGCTCGGAATGGGGTTGCGGCTACCGCACCGGGGCCGGAGCTGCCACGTGTACATGGTCAACGTAAGCATCGTCCACACGGTAGACCGGACGAAGGCGAAGTCCACCGAGGCGTTACGGGAACTGGTGCTGGCCAACGTGTCCGGCACCGACCGGGTGCAACACGTGTACGTGCGTGCCGGTCCGAACCGTATTGAGGTGGTCCTATTTGTCCAGGCCATCAACCGGCGGGAGGCCGACATAACAGGCTACCGCGTCTGCGCCCGCACCTGCACCGCACTACCCGGCGCGTATCCGGACAACTGATCGCCGGTTATCGCCGGGCGCCGGCGGAGAAAAACGTTTGACCGGCGCCGCACAACAGCACAAGAACTTTGCGACAGTCCCGCACGCCGGGCTGTCGATGCACGCCAGCGTATTTCCACAGCAGTTTCTGCAACAATGAACGGAAGGCAGAGTAATGAAACGTCATATTCGACCGCTCGTGTTGACGACCGCGGCGATCTTCGCGTTCAGTGGCGCCATGTCCGGTGCCGCTTTCGCCGATCCGGTCGGCCCGGCTGGCGTCGCCTGTGTCGCACCGGACGACTGCCCCCTGGCGGACGACTACGAAGCCCGGCTGGAAGCCGCCGCGGCAAGCGTGGAGCAGACCGAGACCGACGAGACCACCGCGACCGCCAGCAGTCTGGCCGCCAGGGCGGCCGCCACGGCCGCCCTCGCGTCGGCCGCCGCCGCCAGGGACGAGATCAGTTTGGCCAAGGACGCCGCCACGGCGGCGAGGCTGGCGGCCCGCGCCGCGGTTCTCGATGCCCTGGCGGCCCAGGCCAAGCAGACGGCCACCCTCTCGGCATCGACCGCGGCCAGGGCGGCCGCGGCAGCCGCGGTCGCCGCCGCGGCCCGCGACAACCTGCTGGACGAGTCCGACAAGGTGGTCCCGGTCACTCCGCCCACCGACGAACTCGACGCCCTGCCGGCCCAGGAGGTGGACGCGACCCGCGACGTGGACGCCACGCTGCCGCCGGTGCACGACGTCGAGAAGGGCGTCGGTCCGACCGAGGCCCAGATCGCGGCCTTCGCCGCCCAGGAAGCACCCTCGGAGCCGACGACGAAGGCGTTCGTCGCCGGCCGGCTGCGGTACGGGGCTCCGATCAAGCGGAGCCTGGTGATCAGCCGGGCGAAGAACTGGCTGGCCCGCAACGTGCAGTACAACACGCACGGTTCGGCCTGGGACGTCAACCACGGTAAGCGCTACCGCACCGACTGCTCCGGCTTCCTGTCGATGACCTGGGCCCTGAGCCAGCAGCGCAGCACCCGCGATCTGGGCAACATCTCCACCCGGATCAACTGGTCCACCGCCAAGCCGGGCGACATGGTGCTGCGTAACGGGCACGTCCAGCTCTTCGAGAAGTGGGGCAACAAGGGCAAGACCAAGTTCTGGATCATCGAGCTGGGTAGCGAAGCGTCGGACATGAACCACCGTCTGGTCACCGTCGCCGCCGAGAAGCGCAGCGGCTACCGGCCCTGGAAGTACAACAAGATCCGCGACTAGTCTCTGGTCCGGCCAGGCGCCCCGGCGAGCACTCGCCGGGGCGCCTGCCGCCGTTCGCGACGGCCGGTCGCCGATAAGCGACATGCCGCTGCCCCGACGCGCCCGACCTCCGGGTCGTCGACAAAGCGTCACTACGATGGGGTCGTTCAGTCGCGTGCGCCCATTGCGGCGGCGCGGCGTCGACACCGTCGCGTGTCCGTCGCCCGTCTCCCGGGTGCGACGGGGCCCGGCCGATGACCCCGGATCTGAGGATCAGCGCGATGACCGAACCCGCTCAGCCCTTCCAGGTGGACATCACCATCAACGCTGATCGTGACGCCGTGTGGCGGACGATGACCGATCCGGCGGAGATCCGCCAATGGTTCGGTTGGGACTACGACGGCATCGATGCGGAGATCCGGCACATTTTCGTCGAACACGTGCGACCCGCGCCGCCGGACCGGATCCTGTTCGAGGACGGCTCGGCCATCGAGCTGACCGCCGACGGGCCGTTGACCGGCGTGCGCGCCGTGCTGGCCGGCCCGCCGCAGGGGCCCGACCCGGACGACCTCTACAACGGCGTTGAGGAGGGTTGGCGGACCTTCTTCGAACAGCTGCGGTTCCTGCTGGAAACCCGCCCGGGCGGTCGCCGCCGCACCATCTACCTCACCGGTGTGGCCAGTGGCGCGGAACTGCTCGCGGTCGGAGCCACCGGCGGGCGACCCTGGCACGGCAGCCGCTATCAGCAGATGACCGTCTCGGACGCCGGGCACCTGGTGGCCGTCGCCAGCCAGGCGTTGCTGACCAGTGAGAACGTCAACCCGGCGGCGATCACCATCAGCACCTACGGTCTCGACGACGCCGGGTTCGCCGCCGTCGAGGAGCACTGGACAAAGCGGTGGAGCGCGGTGTCGGCGGCCCGGGTCACCACCGAGGCGGGCGAGTCGATGGTGCACCCTCCCGGACACTGATGTCACACCCGGAAAAAGGCCCGAGTGTCACGCCCGGAAGGGCCTCGAGGTTGCGTCCCGGCCAGAATCCGTTGTTGTGTTCGTCATCTCAGCCGGCGTCGGTGCCGGACCGGGCGGTGACTGGCTAGGCTCCCCCGGACCCGGGGGGAACGATGGCGCCGCTACTGACCAGGCAAGCTACGCACAAAGTGGAAAAGGCGGTCTTTGTTGACCGGTACGGCCGACGCCGGCGAGTGGTGATCGGCCTGGGGCTGATCGCCGCGGTGGCGTTGATCGGTTGGCTGGGACTCATGGTCGTCAGCATCGTGGCTGTGGCGGTCGCCGGTGCGCCGGTGCCGCTCCCGCCGGCCTGACCCGTGCCCCGGCACCGCCACACCCGGGAACCGCGTGCGCACTGGGCCGTGTTCGCACTGGCCCTCATCGCGCTGCT
>DASVVF010001057.1:0-14077 GCA_036386695.1 Catenuloplanes sp.
CGACGGCACAACGGTCGACGGCACAACGGTCGACGGCACAACGGTCGACGGCACAACGGTCGACGGCACAGCCGGCGACTGGCCCACAGGCGGCTGGCCCACCGGCGACGGCTCACCCATCCCCGAGCCGACCGGCACCGAGCCGGACCACCCGCAGAGCCGGGCCGAGGCCGAGACCGGCAACCCCGCATCCGGGTACGCCGAAGCCGGGTACGACGCCGCCGGCCACAGCGCCGATGGCTCGGGGACCTTCCCCGGCTTCGCCATGCACACCTCGACCGGATCGGCGTCCTCGGCAGCGGCGGCGGCGGACGACGACCTTGGGGCCACCGGTGAGTATCCGGTCATCAGTGACGCCTGGCGCACCGATCCACTGGACACCACGGTGGTGACCGCGACCGACGCCGAACCGGAGTACTACCCGCCGTTCACGCTGGTCGACGACCTGTTCTTCGATGACCGGGGCCCGGACCTGCCCACCCCCGCGAATGCGGCGGTCACCGGTCCGAGGGCGCCGGAGGACCCCGAGGAAAGGCAGCCCGCCATGGCCGGCGCGGCCCCGGCCGGCGGCGGCAAGCGGGCACGCCTGCTCGGGCTGCGCTGGACCACCGTGGTGGCCGCCCTGGCGGTGCTGGCGCTCGCGGCGACCGGCGTGGCGGTCGCGGTGTTCGCCGCGGGGGCGGACCCGCTCGGCACCTCGGCGTCGCGTACCGCGGCCGGTGCACCGGCGAACGCCGGACCGGCGGCCGGCGCACCGGCGAACGGTGGACCGGCGGGCGGCGCACCGGCGAACGGTGGACCGGCGGGTGCGGCGGACGGCCGGGCCGACGAAAACCCGCCTGCCGGTGGTGGGGCCCCGGCCGGTTCCGGATCAGAGGGGGCCGGCCAGGCACCCGACCCGGCCGCCGCGCACACCGTCTCCGCCCCCCGCAACGGACGCGACGAGGCCTCCTTCGACCTGGTGAACGGTACGACGACGGTCAAGCTGCACACCGGCGACCTGGGTGACGACCTGTTCCGCGTCGAGACACCGGTCGGCAGCGACGTGCTGCCCCGTCCGGTCGAGCAGGGCGACCGGGTGCAGCTGCACCTGGTCGACAGCGGCGAGGACGGGCCCGGCTCGGTCGACATCACGCTGAACTCACAGGTGCGGTGGGCGCTGCGGCTCACCGGAGGGGCCGCCGAACACGTCATCGACATGAGTGAGGGCGAGCTCAGCGGCCTGGAGATCCTCGGCGGCGCCACCCGGGTCGAGCTGAACCTGCCCGAGCCGGACGGCACCATGCGGGTCAAGATGACCGGCGGGGTCAACGAGTTCGCCGTCGGCACTCCCGCGGGCACACCGGTGCGGCTGCGGATCGGCAGCGGCGCGGCGCAGGTGGTGCTGGACGGAAAGACCCACCGCGGCATCGCCCCCGGCCGGGTGTTCGTCCCCACCCGGTGGGGCCACGCCGACGACCGGGTGGAACTCGACGCGGTGGCCGGGGTGGGGACTCTCACCCTGAGTCATCACTGACGTCAACGCGGTGGTCGCCGGAGGGTAGGGCGCGCGGGCGGCCCCACCCCCCGGCTCCCGACCCCGCCGGCGCTACCCCTCGGGAGCGAGCCGATCGGCGGCCCGGCCGATCGCCGACTCCACCCGGTCGGCGAGCAGGCCCACCGCACCGACAGCGCGGCTCATCGGGTCGTCGGCGGCGCCGCCCAGCGCCCGTTCGCGCAGATACGCCGCTTTCACCTCGGCCCACCGGCGGGACTGTTCGGGGGTCAGCCGGCCGCGCAGCTCGGCGAGCTTGAGCAGGTTCGCCTCGGCACCGGAGGTCAGCGTCTGGGCCTCGCCCGCGTAGTGGTCGTCGATGGCGGCTTCCAGCTCGTCGTCGTTCATCACCGGGACGATCCGCTCGGCCAGCTTGTTCATGTTCCGGTACGAACCCTGCAGCCGGAACGGCGGCTCGGTGCGCGACGCGTCGGCCTGCCCCGCCGAGGCGATGTACGCCTGGTTGTTGGCCAGCACCACCCGCTGCACCCGCAGCATCTTGCCCAGGACCGACAGCAGCTGGGTCAGCTCCACCGACGAGTACGGGTGCGCCAGCTGGTCGGGGCGTACGCTGCCGTCGCCCGCCGCCAACCGGACCAGCAGCTCCACGTCGCCACGTTCCCTTGTGGACATCGGGGCCAGCACCGGGTTGGAGGTGAGTGCGTTCTCGATGTAGCTCAGCGCGAACAGATCGTCCCGGCCGGCCAGCACGTCACCGAGGTTCCACACGTCCGCCCGGTTGGCCAGCATGTCCGGGATCCGGAACCGTTGCCCGGCCTCGGTGTACGGGTTGCCCGCCATACACACCGCGAACCGCTTGCCGCGCAGGTCGTAGGTGCGGGTGCGGCCCTCCCACACGCCTTCCATCCGGCGCTGCGCGTCACAGAGCGGGATGAACTTCTGCAACAGCTCGGGTGAGGTGTGCTGGATGTCGTCGAGATACAGCAGCACGTTGTTGCCCATCTCCAGGGCGAAGGAGATCTTCTCGACCTCCTGGCGGGCGGTGGCGTTGGGTGCCTCGGCCGGGTCCAGGGAGGTGACGTCGTGGCCGAGGGCCGGGCCGTTGACCTTGACGAAGACCAGCCCCAGCCGGCTCGCGACGTATTCCATCAGGGTCGTCTTGCCGTAACCGGGCGGCGAGATGAGCAGCAGCAGACCCATCTGGTCGGTGCGCTTGGCGGCGCCGACGGCGCCGAGCTGACGGGCCAGGTTGTCGCCGATCAGGGGCAGGTAGACCTCGTCGAGCAGCCGGTTGCGCACGAAGGCGTTCATCACGGTGGGCCGGTATTCGTCCAGGCGTAGCCGGGCCCGCTCGGCGGCGGCCAGGG
Organism: Catenuloplanes sp.; assembly: GCA_036386695.1. GTDB lineage: Bacteria > Actinomycetota > Actinomycetes > Mycobacteriales > Micromonosporaceae > DASVVF01. The sequence continues at coordinate 2,863 of DASVVF010001057.1, forward strand.
CGGTGCGCTGGCGTTGGTACGCCCGGTACGCCGGCACCCGGTCCAGGCGGAACCGGTGGGTACGCGACAGCGCCTCGTCGAGCCGCAGCTCCAGCCGCCGCCCGGTGAGCCGGGGGTGCGCGCCGAGCAGACCGTCCACAGTGGCGGTCAGCGCCGCCGACGAGTCGTGCCGGGGTAGCTCGGCACCGCACAGCTCGATCGCGACGGCTTCCGGGAGGTCGATCGCCTGGGCCGCCCGATCCGGTGACGACGCCAGGAAGGCGCCCAGCCACGCCTCGATGAGTTGGTGCCGGGCGGCCAGGTCGTCGCCGAGGGAGCGCAGGTCGTCGTCGAAGTCCCGCCCGGAGCGCGACCCGGCACCACCGAGGGCCTGGCGGAACCGGGTGAGCAACGAACGCGCCCCGGCGCTGGTCACGAAGCCGAACGGGGCTCCGGACAGCTCCTCGAAGAGGTACTCGCCGACCAGGTCGGTGGGCTGCGGTAGGCCGACCGTCCGCAGGAAGTCGCCGGCGGCCCCGGTCAGCTCCGCGCACATGTCGTCCACGGCGGCCGGTCGGCCGAACGCGGCCCGGGCCCGGGCGAGCGAGCCGGCCCGCCGGGACCAGGCGGCGCGGGCGGCCGGCTGGGCGCCGTACGCCCAGAAGAGCTGGGCGGCGGCCCGCTCGGCCGCCGGGTAGCGCAGCAGGCCGGCACCGATGTGCAGGCGCAGCAGCGCGTCGAGGATGGCGGTGGCGTCGGCGTCGTGCACGCCGCGCTCGTACCCCTCGTCGTAGCGGGCTTCGGCGGCCCGGCGTACCAGGTCGTGCAGGGCGCCGTCGGTGACGGCGGCCTCGCGCAGTACGTCACCGCCCACCTCGGACAGCACGATGGCGGCGAGGTGTTCGGCCCGGTAGACCTCGGTCGACTCGGAGACCAGCGGCTGGTCCCAGAACGGCCGGGTGGCCTGGAACGCCTCGTCGGCCACCGGCGACCGGTAGTCGGTGGCGGTCACCGCGAACGCCATCGCGCCGTCGTGCGGCACCAGGGTCAGGTCGATGACCTGGGTGTTCACCGCGAACCGGTGCCGGCCGAGCCGGATGGTGTCACCGCCGTCGGTGTACAGGTCGAGGCGGTCCCGCAACGCCCGGCCGGCCTCTTGCCGGGCGGCCTTCACCCGGCCGTCCAGCTCCTCCGCGCGCACCTGGTCACCGAGGGCGCGCAGTTCCTCGGCGACGCTGCGCAGCTTCGTGATCATCGGGTCGGCGACGAAGTACGTGTTGACCTCGTCGAGGGAGTCGAGGCCGGCGACCCGGCGCTGCACGCTGGCCAGGATCCGCCCGGCGGAGTCGACCAGCCGGTCGGCGCGGCGGGCCCGGTCGTCCAGCAGCGCCTGCTTGCGCGCGGAGAACGCCTCGTAGACGTCGGTCCGCTTGGTGCCCAACTGGGCCAGGAAGTCGTCGAATTCGGCGAACCGCGACTCGAGGTTCTCCAGTTGCAGCAGCAGCCGGCCCAGCTGCTCGTCGCAGTGTTCCGGGGTGTCGGCGGCGGCCAGGGCGCCGGTGATGGCCTGGGCCAGCAACGCGAACTGGGCGCTGAACTCGGCCCGACCCTCGACGTCGAGCAGTTCCCGGCGGCGGCCGTCCAGGGTGGCGCGGGCCCGGTTCACCCCGCCGAGGACTTCGCCGATGCGCTCCAGGATACCGATCCGCACCCGCGCGTCGGTGATGTCCAGGGTGCCGACGATCTCGGTGACCACCTGGAGTCCGTCCGCCTGCTCGGTCAGCCGGGCCTCGATCGGGGCCGCCTGGGCGACGGCCGAGATCCCGGCGGCCTCGGCCACCAGCCGGTCCACCTCGGCGGTGTAACCGGTGAAGGCGTCGTCGCGCCCGAGGAACCCGGCGGCCCGCTGCCCGGCCGAGGTCAGCTCGCCGGCCAGGTCGACGGCGAGCCGGTCGATCCGGTCGGTGTCGACGTAGCGCAGCTCGCGCAGGCCGACCAGGTGGCCCTGCGCCTGGCGCAGCGCGGCGAGTTGGCGTACCCACGCGTCGGTGGTGGCCGGCACCTCGCCGCGGGCCCGGCGGATCAGCGACGCGGTCCGGTCGGCCGCCTGCTGCACCGCGGCGGTGGCCTGGTCGGTGAGCGCCTGCACGGTTTCGAACTCGTCGAGGACCTGCTCCGCGGTGGCGCGGACCTGGGCCAGCGGGGTACGCAGGTCGCCGAGGTCACGGTCGCCGAGCCAGTGGTAGTGGTCGAAGATCCGGGCACAGGCGGCGATCATCGCCTCGAACACCGGACCGGACGGGCTCATCTCGCCGACCATCCGGCCCACCGACAGGCAGTCCGAGATGCCCCGGACCAGCTCGGCGTTGCCGACCCGCTCCAGCGGGCCGGTGCCGACCGGCTGGGCGGCGGCGTAGGTGTCGGCCAGGTACGGGGTCTGCCACACCTGCATCGGGTGCACCCGGGCCGGCTCGTCGGACATCGCCCGGAAGACGACCAGCGTGCCGTCGTCGAACAACGAGTACCCGTGGCACGGCACCGGCGTGGCGACCTCCTTGCGGATCACGTTGTACGGCAGCAGCAGCGACCGGCCCTCGGCGCGGGCGTGGAAGACGTACAGCACGTCCTCACCGTTGGTGGAGCGGATGACCCGCTCGAATTCGAGGCTGGCCACGTCGGTGTCGAAGGTGCGGCTGACCCCGGTGGCCAGGTAGTAGCCGCCGGGGAAGATGATCCCGTGGTCCTCGGGCAGCCGCTGGCATGCCTGCCCGATGCCGTCCACCCGCAGCACGTCGCGGGTGCGGGTGTTGAAGACCAGGTACCGCCAGGCGGTTTCCTTGTACGGCAGGATTTTGAGCAGGATGAGCGGCCCGACGCGGGCGTAGCGCACATCGGCGTCGGCGAGGCTCTGCAGCGGTTCGTCGACCGGCTCCCGGTAGATCCCCTCGCCGTCCTCGGTGTTGTTCTCCACCTTGACCGTCAGGGTGCCGCCGACCGTTTCGACGAACACCTCGTCGTCGATCGAGATGTGCGGGTGCCGGCCCAGGACGTGGTGGTCGCGGGTGGTCTCGGTCCACTCGAAGTCGTGCGGCCGGGGGAAGACGTGGTCGCGCTCTCCGCGATTGTCCACATACGACACGCTGCCGTCGGTTGCCACCCGCCAGCGCAGCACCCGCAGGTCGTCGGGGCGCGGGCCGGTCTGGAACACGGCCAGCAGCAGCCCTTCGACCCGGCGGAGCTGGACCAGCCGGGTCTCCCGGTAGTAGCGGTACAGCTCGGCGAAGTCCCGCTGGAACGTCGGATCGTCCAGCAGCCCGGGCAGCGCGTCCGGGCCGACCTCCTCGAACCGGAAGGCGTCACCGTCGCGGGTGAAGCCGTGCAGCGAGATGACGTCGGCTACGGTCGTCTCGCTCTTCAGCCCGATGAACACGTTGTATCCGAACAGCATCAGCCCACCGACGGACACGATGTCGCGCGGGACGCAGTTGTTCGCCGTCCGGATCCGTTCGGTGCCGAGCAGCCGCAGCTCCGCGCTGCCGAACGTGGCCACCCGCTCGGCGTTGAGCGCCTCGGCGCGCCGGGCCAGCTCGGCGGCCTGGTCGGCCAACCGGGCCCGCAGCACCTCGTAGGTGCCGGCGTCGAGCGCGGCGGCCCGGCCGGGGGCCGCCGTCGCCACGTCCGTCACTGCTTCGCGGCGGTCAGCGCCGCCACCGGCGTCTCCGCCACGCCGAGCCGCTGGGCGGTGGTCAGCAGCTCCCGCAGCTTGCCGGCGTCCGGACCGCCGGCCTTGATCTGCTGGAGCAGGAACGCCGACAGGGTGAGGTTGCCGATGTCCGCGGTGCTCATGCCGCCGAGCACCCGACCGAGGTCGTCGGCGAGGTGGGACGACCCGTTCAGGTACGGCTTGGCCAGCGCTTGGGCCACGTCGGAGTGGCCGACGAAACCATCGACGCTCTTGCCCATGGTGATCGAGCCGATCAGCTTGTCGAAGAACATCCCGTCGCCACCGACGATGTCGATGTTCGCCTTTTCCAGGCCGGCGGCCATCACCAGCGCCTGCGCCTCGGCGACCTGACGCTGCACGTCGATCCCGGCCAACCGGATCTCCTTCTCGGCCTCCAGCCGCAGGCGGTACTCCTCGTGCTCCCGGCTGGCGTCGTTGAGGGCGGCCATCGCGGCGGCCTTGTCGGTGAGCCCTTCGGCCTCGCCCTTGAGCTTCTCGCGCAGCGACTCGGCGATGGCCAGCCCCTTCTCGCGTTCGTTGGCCGCCTGCGCCTCGCCCCGCTGCCGTTCGATGGCGGCCAGCGCGCCACCCTTCTCCAACTCGACGGTGGCCTGGGCCTGACCCAGCTGCAGCTCGACGGTGGCCTGCGCCTGGCCGCGCTCCCGCTCGACGGCGGCCTCGGCCCGGCCGATCTTCTCGATCGCCTCGGCGTTGCGCTCGCGCACCTGCACGTCGGCCAGTCCCTTGGCGGCCGCTTCGGCCTGCACCCCCTCGGCGAGCCGGATCTTCGCGCGGGTGTCCAGCTCGGCGGCCTGCTGGCGGGCCTCGGCGAGGACCAGTTCCTCGCGGGCCTTGAACCTGGCGGACGCCTCGGCGGCCTCGGCCGCCTTGATGTCCTTGACCAGGCTCTCCTGCGCCTCTCCCTCGGCCTGGATCACCACGGCCTGGCGGATCCGCTCGGCCTCTTCGACGACCCGCAGCCGCTTGATCTGCTCCTCCTGCTCGGCGACGGTCTTGTCGACGGCGATCCGCTCGCGCACCACCTCGGCGACGGCCCGCTTCTCGGCCTCCACCTCCTTGTCCTTCGAGATGGTGGACAGCGCGGTCTCCCGCTCCCGGGAGATGATCTCCAGCTGCCGGTCCTTCTCGATCCGCTCGGTCTCGATGGCGATCACCCGCTCGCGGTTCTTCTCCGCGACGGCGATCTCCCGGGCCTGGTTCTCCTTCTGCACACCGAGCTGCTCGTCGGTACGCAGGTAGGCGGTCTGGGCCTTGAGCCGCTCCTCGGACTGGACCCGGGTGATTTCGGCCTCCTCGCGGGCCCGCATCGTCTGGATCTCCCGGTGCTGCTTGATCTCCGCGTCGGCCTGGCGCCGTTCCAGCTCCAGGATCGCCTCCTTGGCGTCGACGTTCTGCCGGGTGATCTCCTTCTCCTCGTTGCGGCGGTAGTCGTTGGTCCGCACCGCCTCGATCGCGGTCAACTCTGTGATCTTGCGGATGCCCTGGGCGTCGAGGATGTTCGCCGGATCCAGCCGGGTCATCGGGGTCTGTTCGAGGTAGTCGATGGCCGCGTCCTCAAGGCTGTAGCCGTTGAGGTCGGTGCCGATCACCTCGATGATCCGGTCCCGGAACTCGTTGCGCTTGGTGTAGAGGTCGACGAAGTCGAGCTGCTTACCGACCGTCTTGAGGGCCTCGGAGAACTTGGCGGCGAACAACGCCTGCAACGTCGCCTCGTCGCTGGCCCGTACGGTGCCGATGGCCTGGGCCACCTTGATGACGTCCTCGACGGTCTTGTTGACCCGGACGAAGAAGGTGATCCGGATGTCGGCGCGGATGTTGTCGCAACAGATCAGGCCCTCGTGACCGGTGCGCTCGACCTCGATCGTCTTCACCGAGATGTCCATGATCTCGGCCTTGTGCAGCACCGGCATGACGATCGCACCGGTGAAGGTCACATCGACCCGGCGGACCTTGGAGACGATGAGGGCCTTGCCCTGCTCCACCTTGCGGAACAACCGGGTGACGAGCAGGACGAAGCCGATGACGACGAGCAGGACGACGGCGAAGAGCACGCCGACCCCAACGGAGATGACATCCATGACGGTCCCTTAAGGCAGAGGGTGGGTGGTGTGGGGGGTGGCGGGGGGGTCAGGCGGTTGCGGGGGGTTCGGGGTGGCGCGGGTCGGGATGCAGGGCGGCGTCCGCGGGCACGATCCAGAAGAACTCGCCGTCGCCGTCATAGCCGTAGATCAGGGCGTGGGTGCCGGCGGGCAGCGGATCGGCAGCCGCCTGCCGGACCTGGACCAGCGCGGACGAGCCGTCCGGCGTGGTCACCTCGGCCTGGCCGAAGTGGCGGTCCACCCGGCCGGTGCGGACCACGCAGGTACGCCCGACGAACTCGGCTCGGGACGGTCCGCTGCCTGTGGGCAGGGCGCGCCGCAGCAGCGGCACCACCAGCCGGGTGCCGAACCAACCGACGGCCAGCGCGGCGAGCAGCACCGCGAGGGAGGCCAGGGGGAAAACCTCATCGCCCACCAGGACCGTGCCGACCAGGCTGAGAAACCAGGTGAGGGCGATCAGCAGCGATCCGGCCACGGCGGCCGGCACCCCACCGAGGCCCAGACCGCTCATCAGGCCGGCCACGCCGCCGTCCAGCCCGGCGTCGCCGTCGAGGTCGGCGGCACCCAGCACGACCAGCAGCCAGTAGCCGACGACGACAACCAGCAGGAAGGTGAACAGTACGGTCGGGAAGCTGAAGGCAGCGCCGATGAACCCGCCCATCCCGCGCCTCCCCACCGCCGTACCGACTACCAGCAGCGTGGCAGGCCTCGTCAACACCATCGGTCCGGCCGGGCTGGTGCGCCATCAATGGTCGTGAATTTGATTCGCGATCCGGCGCCGCACCCGGGCGGTCAAGGATCTGGTCGACCGTCCGGCCGCCGCGCGATCATGCCACACCCCGGGCCGGGGGCGGACCCACCCCACCCGGCGCGCCGAACCGGTCCCGACGCCAAGGGCCCGACCCTGGTGGAATATGTTTTCTGGGAACAGTTCACCACCAACTACCCGGTCTCGCCGTCGGTTCCGGTCCGACGGTTCAGCTGACCGGGACGTGGAGGTTCGACATGCCGTGGTGGCGCGACGCCGTGATCTACCAGGTGTACGTCCGCAGCTTCGCCGATTCCGACGGTGACGGCATAGGTGATCTCCCCGGGGTCCGTTCCCGGCTGCCGTACCTGCGGGAACTGGGCGTCGACGCCCTCTGGCTGAACCCGTTCTATCTGTCACCGCAGGTCGACGCCGGATACGACGTGGCCGACTACCGGGCCGTCGACCCGCGGTTCGGGACCCTCGCCGACGCCGACGACCTGCTGCGTGACGCCCACGACCTGGGGCTGCGGATCATCGTCGACCTGGTGCCCAACCACACCTCGGATCAGCACCCGTGGTTCCAGGAGGCGCTGCGGTCGCGCCCGGGCAGCCCGGAACGCGCCCGGTACCTCTTCCGGGACGGCCGGGGGCCGGGCGGCGACCAGCCGCCGAACGACTGGCCCAGCGTCTTCGGCGGCCCGGCCTGGCACCGGGTCACCGAGCCGGACGGCACCCCCGGCCAGTGGTACCTGCACCTGTTCGCCCCGGAACAGCCGGACCTGGACTGGACCAACGACGAGGTTCGCGCCGAGTTCGAGTCGATCCTGCGGTTCTGGCTCGACCGTGGGGTCGACGGCTTCCGGATCGACGTGGCGCACGGGCTGGCCAAGGACCCGGAGATGCCGGACCTGGCCGGTCGCTTCGCCAGCGCCGGGCCGGCCGTATCGGGGCACCCGCACTGGGACGTCGACCAGGTGCACGACGTGTACCGCGGCTGGCGGCGGGTGATCGACTCGTACCCCGGTGACCGCACGTTCGTCGCCGAGGCCTGGGTGCACACCCCCGCCCAACTCGCCCGCTACCTGCGCCCGGACGAGCTGCACACGGCCTTCAACTTCAACTTCCTGCTGGCCCCGTGGGACGCCAAGGCGGTCCGGGCGGCCGCCGACGAGAGCATCGCCACGCTGGTCGACGTGGGTGCCCCGGTGACCTGGGTGCTGTCCAACCACGACGTCATCCGGCACGTCACCCGCTACGGCGGCGGGGAGCTCGGCACCCGGCGCGCCCGCGCCGCGGCGCTGCTCATGTTGGCCCTGCCCGGCGGCGCCTACCTGTACCAGGGTGAGGAACTGGGGCTGCCGGAGGTCATCGACCTGCCCGACGAGGTACGGCAGGACCCCAACTTCTTCCGGACCGGCGGGGCCGAGCGTGGTCGCGACGGCTGCCGGGTGCCGCTGCCCTGGTCGGGCGACGAACCGCCGTACGGGTTCGGCCCGGGCGGCCGGCCGTGGCTGCCGCAGCCGGCCAGCTGGGCGCAGCTGTCGGTGCAGCGGCAGGACACCGACCCCAGCTCGATGCTGGCGCTCTACCGGGCCGGGCTGCGGCTGCGGCGGGAGCTGCCGGCGCTCGGCGAGGGCGCACTGTCCTGGGTCGACGCCGGCCCGGACCTGCTGGCCTTCCGCCGGGAACCCGGTTTCCTGTGCGTGACCAACTTCGACGACGGACCGGTACCTGCTCCGGCGGACCTGCTGACCGGCCACGATGTGGTACTGGCCAGCGGATCGACCCCGACCGACGGCACCATCCCGGGCAACACCACCCTCTGGTGCGTGGCCCGCTGAGTCCGCCGGACGACGCCGCCCGCAGCCGGGACGCGGCGGGGCGCCCCCGCAACGCCCGCCCCCGGGACGAGCTGGGCCGGCCGCTGCCGTACGGGATGCCCGGGGTGCGGACCACCCCGGAGGATGTCGTCCTGGCCCCCCGGGAGGCGCTCACGGAGGCGCAACGGCTGCTCGACGCCGGCCGGCCGTTCCACGCCCACGAGGTGCTGGAGGGCACGTGGAAAGCGGCGCCCGAGGGGGAGCGCGAGCTGTGGCGGGGGCTGGCGCAGCTCGCGGTCGGTCTGACCCACGTCCGCCGGGGCAACCCCGCTGGCGCGGTGCGGTTGCTGCGCCGGGCCGCCGACCGGGTGGCGGACTACGCCGCGACCCCACCGCACGGTGTGCCGGTGCGGAATCTGGTGACCTGGGCCCGGGAGCTGATCCTGCGGATCGAGGACGGCGGAACGGCCGCGCTGCGACCGGCCGACCTGGCGCCCCGGTTGACCGGGGCGGACGACGAGCTGACCCGGGCGGACGAGTTGACCGGGGCCGACGAGTTGACCGGGGCGGACGACGAGCCCGGCGGCGCGGGCCCGGCCGCCGCGCGCTGAACCGCCCGGCGCATCACCCGGACCGCCAGGCGAGCACCGGCCGCCGTCGGGCGCATCAGTGTCGCCGGCCATCGATCGGTGAGCGGTAATGGGCGATCGCCATTGAGTGCGGCAAATCCCAACGGGCCTGCTGAGCGGCTCGGGAACGCCCAGCTCGCGAGGGTCAGCGCATTGAATGGCGACGATTCCGATGGTCGACAGCCGGAAATTGCCTCCGTATAGTCCACGACACGTGACGGTCCGGAGCACCGGCGGCGAGCCGTTGGCCACCGGGGGACGGACCGGCGCGGCAATCGGGGGGAATTGTCGAACACCGCCGTCAGTCGTTTCCGTCACCGTTCCCTGCGGAAGAAAGCGGAACTGTCGCCAATGGTCGGACTTCGGCGGTTACTCCGCCCAGCGTTGCTCGGCGCCACGGCGGCCATGCTCGTCGCATCCACCGTGACATTCGCCCCTTCCGCCGCTGCCGCGATCGGGGACGGCGGCCCGGCCGACGCCAACATCAGATACCTCGGTCGCTGGGACCCGCCCAGCGCCACCACCGCCGTCGGCCACTGGTCGGCGCCGTATCTACGGGCCGCCTTCACCGGCACCACGATCCGGGTGAAGCTGCGCGACCGCGCGAACATCTACGTCAGCATCGACGGCCAACCCGACGTGTTCCACCAGGGCGTCCGGGGCACCGTCAACCTGACCCCGACACCGCTGGCCGCCGGCACCCACCAGCTCTGGATCGCCTTCCGCGGCGGCGCCGCGTTCCAGGGCTTCGTGCTCGGCGCCGGCGCCGGCACCGTCGCGCCGACGGTGTCGGACACCCTGGTGGAGTACGTCGGGGACTCGATCACATTCGGCGCGACCTCCTCGAAGCTCACCGTCACGTCGTACGGCTGGGTCGCCAGCGAACAGCTCGGGGTGGAGCACGCCACGGTGGCCCGGTCGGGCGGCTGCCTGGTCAGCCGGCCGGACTGCTTCGGGCTGAGCGTCAACTACGTCAGGAAAGGCGTCGGCCTCACCGAGGACTGGGACTTCGCCCGGTACCGGGCGGACGCCGTAGTGATCAACATGGGTACCAACGACGCCGGCCGGGGCGTGACCGCCGCCGACTTCGGCTCGGCGTACCTGCGGTTCCTGCGCGACATCCGGGCCAGGCGGCCGAACGCCGCGCTGTTCGTCTTCCAGAACTTCCGGCAGCGTTACGTGGCCGAACACCAGGCGGCGGTCCGGACGCTCCACGCGGCCGGCGACCTGAACGTCCACTACGTCGGCACCGCGGGTTGGCTCACCGACGCGGACTACACCGACGGCGGACATCCCAACGACGCCGGCCACCGCAAGGTCGCCGACCGGCTGGCACCCATCCTGGCCCCGCACCTGGGCGGGCCGACGGCGGCGGTCGGGGATGGCAGCACCACCGACCCGAACATCGCCTTCGTCGGGCGGTGGGACCGCGGTTCGACCACCGCGTTCGTGTCGAACTGGGCCGGGGCGTACCTGCGCACCGGTTTCACCGGCACGACCGTGCGGCTGCGCCAGCGCAACCCGGTGGACCTGTGGGCGAGCATCGACGGCGGCGAGTTCGTCAGCTTCCGGAACGTCTCCGGCACGGTCAATTTGACCCCGACCCCGCGCAGCGCCGGCAACCACACGCTGATGGTGAGTTACCGGCAGGTGGCCGGGGCGTACCGGGGGGACGCCGTCTTCACCGGGCTCACCCTGGACCCGGGCGCCCGGACCTACGCCCTGCCGGTCCGACCCGGGCTGGTCGAATTCGTCGGTGACTCGATCACCGCGGGCGCCACCAGCAGCAAACTCGCCGTCACCGACTACGCCTTCGTGGTCGGCGAACGCCTCGGCGTCGACCACACCCAGATCACCATCGGGGGGATGTGTCTGGCCGAAACGGCCGACGGGTGCTGGGGGCACGAGGGCCGGTACTTCCTGACCAACGGCACACTGGGCACGGCGGCCTGGGACTTCTCCCGCTACCAGGCGGAGGCGGTGGTGATCAACCTGGGCACGAACGACCGCAGCCACGGCGTGGCGGCGGCGGACTTCCAGGCGAAGTACACCACGTTCCTGCGCGATGTCCGGGCGAGGTACCCGAGGGCGGCGCTGCTGGCGCTACGCACCTTCATCGGCCGGTACGCGGCCGAGACCGAGGCGGCGGTACGGGCCCGCAACGCCGCCGGCGACGCCAACGTCCACTATGT
>DASVVF010001058.1:0-7540 GCA_036386695.1 Catenuloplanes sp.
TGCGCCTCGCCCCCGGTTGCGTCGGGCTGGCCGCGCAGCAGGTGGGGGTGAGCGCGCAGGTCTTCGTGGTGGACGTGACCGGGCATCCGAAGGCCGGCACCGTGCACGGCACGTTCGCCCTCTGCAACGCCAAGGTCGTCGAGGCCAGCCGGTGGCGTGCGGGACGGGAGGGCTGCCTGTCGGTGCCGGACCTGACCGGTGACGTCAAGCGGGCCGGGCGCGTGGTGGTCGAGGCGGTGTTGCCGGGCACCGGCGAGCCGGTGCGGCTGACGACCGACGCGTTCGAGGCCCGGGCGGTGCAGCATGAGATCGATCACTGCTCGGGACTGTTGTTCCTGGACCGGGTGGCCGGTGCGCACGCCATCTACCAGCGGAAGGTCTATTTGTAAGGGACGGCGCCCGGGCAAACTGCGAGGCGGTGTCGCGTCTGCCCGGCGCGTCGCGGGGATCGGTGGGACCGTCCCCGATACGGTGTGGGCACTATGCGAACGACGGTCGGCCCCCTACCTTCCGCCGTCTACTGGCGGCGGCGCGCTGCGGTGCTCGGCGCAGTGCTGCTCGCTGTGCTCATCCTTCTCTGGTCGTGCACCGGAAGTTCGAAGAAGCCGGGTGGCGACGCCGCCCGTCCGCCGGGGTCGGTGAGTTCGACGGCACCCGGCCCGGCCGGTGAGATCACTCTGAATCCGTCCGAGACCGCGGAGGCGCCACCGGGTGGGCCGCCGCCGGTGGGTCAGCCGGCCGCCGGGGCACAGAGCCCCGACGTGCCCGGCGGGGGTGGTGCCCCGTCAGACGGGGCGGTGGTCGCACCGGCCGCCGATGGGGCGTGCGCCGATGCCGAAATTCAGGTGACCCCGGTGCCGTCACCCACGGCGGTCCAACGCGGGCAGGCCGTCGACCTGCGGCTGACCATCAAGAACACCTCGTCGCGTACCTGCAGTCGCGATGTCGGGGCCGACATGCAGGAGATCTACATCAAGCAGGGCGCTCAGAAGATCTGGTCGTCGGACACCTGCGGGACCGTACGGTCCTCGGACGTCAAGCAGTTCGAGCCGAACTCCGAGCGGGAATACCGGGTCACCTGGAACGGCCGGGACGCCTCCAAGTGCGCGAACGCGCAGGCCGCCGGACCGGTGCCGGCAGCCGGCGAGTACGAGGTGATCGGGCGGCTGAGCGCACGCCTCAGCGCGCCGGTCAAGCTGGTCCTGGGCGGCTGACCCCGCCGGTCAAGCTGGTCCTGGGCGGCTGACCCCGCCGGGCCAGGCTGGTCCTGGGGAGGCCGACGGGTGGCGGGGGAGTTCAGACGTAGCGTTCGAGGATGGACGCCTCGGCGAGCCGGGACAGTCCTTCCCGTACTCCCCGGGCCCGGGCCTCCCCGACCCCGTCGACCGTCTGCAGGTCCTCGACGGTTGCCCCGAGCAGCCGCTGCAGGCTGCCAAAATGCTCCACCAGCCGGTCGACCACCGGACCGGGCAGCCGGGGCACCTTGGCCAGCAGCCGGAACCCGCGCGGGCTGACGGCGGCGTCGAGGGCGTCGGAGGCCCCCGGGTAGCCGATCGCCTTGGCCACCGCCACCAGGTCGATCAACTCGGTGGCGCCGAGCAGGTCCAGCTCGACCAGCGCCTCGTCGAGGGTGCGGGCCTTGCGACCGGTCGGCAGGTAGTCGCGGATGACCAGGGTGCGGTCCGCGTCGACGCCGGCCATCAGCTCGTCGAGCTGCAGGGCCAGTAGCCGGCCGTCGGTGCCCAGCTCCACCACGTAACCGGAGATCTCGTCGGCGATGCGGCGGACCATTTCCAGCCGCTGCACCACGGCCACCGCGTCGCGCACGGTCACCAGGTCTTCGATCTCCAGGGCGGACAGCGTGCCGGAGACCTCGTCGAGCCGCAGCTTGTACCGCTCAAGGGTGGCCAGTGCCTGGTTGGCCCGGGACAGGATCGCGGCCGAGTCGTCGAGCACATGCCGTTGTCCGTTGACGTAGAGGCCGATGATCCGCATCGACTGGCTGACCGAGATCACCGGGTAGCCGGACTGCTTGGCGACCCGCTCGGCGGTGCGGTGCCGGGTGCCGGACTCCTCGGACGGGATCGACGGGTCGGGCATCAGGTGCACGGCGGCCCGGACGATCCGGGTGCCGTCGCTGGACAGCACGACCGCGCCGTCCATCTTGCACAACTCGCGCAGGCGGGTGGCGGAGAACTCGACGTCGAGCGGGAAACCGCCGGTGCAGATCGACTCCACCACCTTGTCGTGGCCGAGCACGATCAGGGCGCCGGTACGGCCGCGCAGAATGCGCTCCAGCCCGTCGCGCAACGCCGTACCGGGTGCCATCAGAGCCAGATTCGCCCGCAGCGGATCGCCGCTGACGCCGCCACCGGTCAGACCGGGCGCGGCGGCGCCAACGGTGCGGGGAGGCGTACCGACGACGCCGGCGCGGCCCGCGGGGCTGGCGCCGGCGGCTCGGGGGGCATCGCGGTCGAGCGGCACCTGCCCAGTCTACGGACCGTGAACCAGGGCGCAGCGTCGCGGTTCGGCCACAGCTTCAATCAGTGAAATCAACGATTACCGTCAGTCATATAGATTAGGGCCCTGCGCGCCTAACGGGCCGAGAACCGGGCTGCCCAGTGCAGTGCGGAGCGGACGTCGGTGACCTCGCTCACCTGCATGGTATCGGCGCTCACCCCGGTGGAGGCCGGGCCGCAACCGACCGGCACGAGGGCGTAGCGGAAGCCCAGCCGGGCCGCTTCGGCGAGCCGTCGGGGGACCGCGCCGATCCGGCGCACCTCGCCGGTCAGGCCGACCTCGCCGATGGCCACCAGCTGCGGGGCGATGGCCAGGTTCAGCCCGCCGGAGGCCACCGCCAACGCGACCGCCAGGTCGGCGGCCGGCTCGACCACCCGGATGCCGCCCACGGTGGCCGCGAACACCTCGCGGTCGTGCAGTGTCAGCCCCTGGGTGCGGCGTTGCAGGACCGCCAGCACCATCGCCAGGCGGGCTCCGTCGAGGCCCGAGACGGTGCGCCTGGGGGACCCGGCGACCGCCGCGCCGATCAGTGCCTGCACCTCGGTCACCAGAGCCCGCCGGCCCTCCATCGCGACCGTCACACACGTGCCCGGCGTCGCCTCCGTGTACCGGGTCAGGAACAGTCCCGACGGATCCGGCAGGCTGGTGATGCCGGCCTCGCTCATCTCGAAGCAGCCGACCTCGTCCGCCGCGCCGAACCGGTTCTTGACGCCGCGCACCATCCGCAGCGAGGAGTGTTTGTCGCCTTCGAAGTGCAGCACCACGTCGACCAGGTGCTCCAGCACCCGGGGGCCGGCCACCTGGCCGTCCTTCGTCACGTGGCCGACCAGGACGACGGCGATGCCGCGCTCCTTGGCCACGCTGACCAGGGCGGCGGTGACCGCCCGGACCTGGGTGACGCCACCGGGCACCCCCTCGGTGCCGGGGGTGGAGATGGTCTGCACGGAGTCGAGCACCAGCAGGCCCGGCTTGACCGCGTCCAGGTGCCCCAGGACCGCGCCCAGGTCGCTCTCGGCCGCCAGATACAGCTGCTCGTGCAGGGCGCCCAGCCGCTCGGCCCGCAACCGGACCTGGCTGACCGACTCCTCACCGCTGACGACCAGCGACGGGCTGCCGCAACCGAGCGCCCACTGCTGCGCCACGTCGAGCAGCAGGGTCGACTTGCCGACCCCGGGCTCACCCGCCAACAGCACCACCGCGCCGGGGACCAGGCCACCGCCGAGCACCCGGTCCAGCTCGGACACCCCGGTCGGGCGGGCCTTCGCGGGCGCGGCGCTGATCGTCGCGATCGGACGCGCCGGCTCGCTGGGCAGGCGCGAGCTGACCACCCGCCCCGCCACCACCGCCCCGGTCGCCGTGGCCTCGACCACCGCGCCCCACTCGCCGCACTCCGGGCACCGGCCGAGCCACTTGGGCGGCTGGTGCCCGCACGCGTCGCACTGGTAGGACGGCCGGGGCTCGCGGGCCGCCGCGCGCGGGCGGGTGGTGGGTCGTGACGTCACGGCGTCACCCTAACCACCGGGTACGACGGGAATGCTTTTCCGGCGTCAACCGTGGGCGCCGGTGTCGCCCTCGACGCCGCCCTCGATGCCCTCGTGCTGCGCCGAGCCCCTCGGTGCCGGGGTCAGCGGAACACCCACCGGCGCCCGCAGCACCAGCGGCTCGGACCCGTTGCTGAACTGGAACACCAGGTTGACCGACATGCCGGAACGCAGCGCCGCGGACAGCCCGGTGATCTGGAGACCCTGCTCGCCGTCGGGCTGGAAGATGCGTGAGCTGAGCGCCGGGATGGTGATGATCGCGGGCCGCGCCGCAGCTGCCGGCGGGTTCGCCGGTTGGGCCGGACGCGGGGTGCCAGCGGCACCGGAGGCGCTGGTCTGCGGAGCCGGCTCACCTTCGCCGACGCCGGGCTCCGCCGCGCTGGAGGCCCCCGGGCTGGCCGGGGAGGCGGGCTCGGGGGTGCCGGTGGGCTCAGCCTCGGCCGGCACTCCGCTGGCCGTGGCGCTGGGCGCGGGGGCGGCACCGGTCAGGCCGACGCCGCGGGCCCAGGCGACCGTCGGATCGGTGCCGGCGGGCGGTTCGGCGCTGGTGACGCGTACGCTCAGCGGTTTCTGCGTCTCGTTGTAGAGGGCGACCTCCAGCGGGGCGGAACCGCCTGCCGGGTAGCCCTCGACGCTGCGGTAGACAACCGCCAGCCCGCGCACCAGGACGCTGCCGTCGGCCGAGCGGGCGTTGACGCCGTACACCGAGGGCTCCTTGTTGGCCGTCTCGGCGAGCTGGCCGGCGCTGCAGGCGGACAGTGCCATGAGGGTCAGCGTGGCCGCCGCGCCCAGTAGGGCGGCCGGGCGGGTCCTCGTGATCGAGCGCGTCACGTCGATCCTCCTTGCATACCTTGAACGCGGCCTGCGGGGTAGGCCGTCTTCCACCCTAGTTCCCCGTGATCGGCGGGTTGCGCCGCCCCCGGGTCGCTGAATCTCCCCGCTCAGACCACCCGGCCGCTGGCGACCAGCAGCAGCACGTCGATCACGGCCACCACCAGCACGGCCCGGAAGCCGGCCACCGGCCGCGCCCCCCGGGCGAGGGCCGCGCGGCCCGCGTACCACCCGGCGGGCAGCACCACGACGGCCGCCGCGACCGCGATCAGGCCGGCCCAGGTCGCCGGTCCGGGCGGACCGAAGACCAGCACCATCGTGGCGGCCAGCAGCAGCGTGGCCGCCGCCGCCCGCGACCAGCCGGGACCGATCCGGTGCGGCAGCCCGCGTACGCCGGTGCGGGCGTCGTCGGCCAGGTCCGGCAGGACGTTGGCGAAGTGCGCCCCGCCGCCGAGCAGGCCACCCGCCGCCAGCAGCCAGGCCGGTGGCGCGGGGGAGCCGGGCAGGGCCAGCACCACGAACGCCGGCAGCAGGGCGAACGACACGACGTACGGCAGCACCGACGCGGCGGTGAACTTCAGCGGCCAGTCGTAGAGCAGCGCGGAGAGCAGGGCCACGGTGATGCAGATCGCCGCCGGCACGCCGCAGGACATCGCCAGCACGGGGGTGGTCAGGGCGGCGACCAGGCCCGCCGTCCCGACGGCCCGTCGGCTGACCGCGCCGGTGGCCAGCGGCTTGTCGGCCCGGCCGGTCAGCGTGTCGCGGCCGGCGTCCAGCCAGTCGTTGACCCAGCCGACGGCCAGTTGGGTGGCCAGCACCACCACCGCGACCCGCAGCGCACCCGCGAGGTGGTGGCCCGCCCCGACCGCGAGCAGGGTCGCGGCGACGGTGACGGCGGCTCCCGGTTCGGGGTGACTGGCCCGGATCAGGCCGACAAGCGTCCGCGACATAGGAGAAGTGTGGTCGGTTCCGGCCAGCCGTGCCACGCTCTGACCCATGCGCGCCCTCCCCCGCAACGACCCCCGGCAATACGACGACCTCGCCGGCGAATGGTGGCGCCCCGGTGGCGCGTTCGAAATGCTGCACTGGCTGGCGGCCGCCCGGGCCGAGCTGGTGCCACCGGCCGAGCGGCCGGCGGCGGTGCTGCTCGATGTCGGATGTGGCGCCGGCCTGCTGGCCCCGCACGTCCGTGACCGCGGCTACCGGCACGTCGGCGTCGACCTGGTCCGCTCGGCACTCGACCAGGCCGCCGGCCGGGGGGTGCTCCCGGTGGTCGGGGATGCCACCCGGCTCCCCCTCGCGGACGGCGTCGCCGACGTGGTGGTCGCCGGTGAGCTGCTGGAGCACCTCACCGATCTGGGAGGTGCGGTGGCCGAACTGTGCCGGGTCCTGCGCCCGGGCGGTCTGCTGGTGCTGGACACCCTGAACGCGACCGCGCTGAGCCGGTGGCTCACCATCACCGCCGCGGAACGGGTGCCCGGCGTGCCGCGCGGGATCCACGACCCGGGCCTGTACGTCGATCCGGCGGTGCTGACGGCCGAATGCGCCCGACACGGGGTCCGCCTCTGGGTGCGCGGCCTGCGGCCGACCGTCGGCGGGCTGGCCCGCTGGCTGCTGACGGCCGTCGGCGCCGCGAAGCCGGTCGGCGTTGTGGGGCCGGGGCGTGCCGGCACCCCCGTGGGCACCCTCGGGCGGGTGGTGCCGATCCGTTCGACTGCCGTGCTCTACCAGGCGATGGGCCGCCGGGGTGGTGCTGTTCCGCCGGCGCCCGCGGCGGTCGGGACAACGCAGGAGAGGCAGTTCCATGCAGGATGATCCGGTGGCGGCGGCGGTCCGGCTGGCACCCCGCTTCAGCGCCCGCGCGGCGGCGCACGACCGGGACGGCAGTTTCCCGGTCGACGACTTCGCGGACCTGCGCCAGGCCGGCCTGTTCGGGCTGATGGTCCCCCGGCACCTCGGCGGCGCGGGCGCGGGCTTCGCCGACTACGCGGACGTGGCGTACGAACTTGCCCGGGGCAACGGCGCGAGCGCGCTGGTGTTCAACATGCACGCCTCGGTGACCGGTGCGCTGGGCGCCGTGACGGAGGAACTGGCCGAAGCCCTCGGCATCCCGGACGAGGCGCTCGAGGCGCGCGACCGGTTTCTCGCCGAAGCCGCCACCGGGTCCTGGTACGCGGTGGCGATGAGCGAACGCGGCGTCGGGTCCAGACTGTCCCAACTGTCGACTGTGTACGAGCCGGTCGACGGCGGGTACCGGATCAAGGGCTCGAAGACCTTCTGCTCCGGCGCCGGGCACGCCGACGCGTACCTGGTGGCCGCCCGCAGCTCCGCCGACCAGTCGGTGGTGTCCCAGTTCCTCGTCCCGGCCGGTTCCGACGGGCTCCAGGTGGAACAAACCTGGGACGCCCTCGGCATGCGGGCGACCTCGTCGCACGACCTGCACGTCGACGTGACGGTGCCGACCGGGACCCTGCTCGGCGGGGTGGAGGGTCTGGCGTTGGTGGTGGCCCAGCTCATGCCGCACTGGATGGTGGCCAGCTACGCGGCCGTGTACGTGGGGGTGGCACGGGCGGCGGTGGACGCGGCCGTCGAGCACGCCGCCGCCCGTGGGCTGGCCCGGTTGCCGGCCGTCCGGGCCCGGATCGGCC
>DASVVF010001059.1:0-6527 GCA_036386695.1 Catenuloplanes sp.
GAGATTGAGGACGCCGTAGCCGTACTCGTTGTCCCGGCCCGGCGGGCCCTTGTCCGTAGCGGTCGCGGTGAGGCGGTGAATCACCTCAGGCGCCGAAAGGTTAGGGAACTTACTCCTGACCAGAGCCGCCGCCCCAGAAACCAACGCCGTCGAGTCGGAGGTTCCACGGGCGAGTCGGTACTTGCCATCGCGATTAGTACTAGTTATGGCGACGCCGGGAGCGGTTAGAACCAGCTCTGGGCCCCGGACAGATATATCAGCGTGGTTTCCGCTGCGGTCAATCGCGCCCACCGCGACGACGCCCTTGAAGGCGGCTGGGTAAACCACACCGAATGAACCAGGCACGTTGCCTGCTCCAGCGACTACCACAATATCGGAACGCTGTGCCGCCTCCACTGCAATTTTCAGGCTGGGCGAGGGTCCGCCTGCTATTGAAACGTTGATGACCCGAGCGCCGCGGGTAATTGCCTGCTGAATGCCTTCAGCAATGTCGTCGTCGGTGTCAAAGAACTTGTCGCTATCGGTGGATGCTCTGAGGGGAAGAATGCGCGCTTTTGGCGCGATTCCTAGGACGCCTTTTCCGCCGGAGCGTCCATGTCCCGCGATTAAGCCCGCCATGCTTGTGCCATGACCGTTGTTGTCGGCCTTTCCATCGCCTGTACCGCCCGGCACGACGTCCGCGCCAGAAAGCAAGTTATTGCGCAGGTCTGGGTGTGGGTGGACGCCACTATCGACCACACCGACGATGACGCCCGCTCCCTGACTGTGCTTATGGGCCTCCGCAACTTTGAGGTAGCGGAGGTGCCACTGGTCGTCGCGGATGCTGTCCGCGGATACTGGGCTCGCCGGTAGGCCAACCACCGCCACGGCACAGAATGCCGAGGCGGTGGCGGTTAAGGACCGAAACCTCACCGATCGAGACCGATTGCAGGCCCAGGGTCGAGGCGGCCGGGTTCCCGGGGAGGCGAAACTACTGGCGGGACGCCCTCATCGGTCCGCCAATGCTCCTCCGAACGGTGGTATTTCGCCGACCTGCCTCGCCCGTGGGAAGCGCCTGCTGGTCCGGATTGCTGACCTCTGCCGGCAGCTGATCCCCAGCCACCGGCTTGCTGCGGCGCACCAATGACGCCGCCAACCGGGTTGACGCGTTGTGCCGGAGGTCGACCGCCTGCCGGCTGCCCAAGGCCCATGGCCGGCGGTTGGCCGATGACCCCGCCCGGAGGCATCGGACGCACTACGCCGCCCGCGCTGCCGCCGGTGCCGGACTTGCCCACACCGCCGCTGGTGCCGTCTGTACCGATTCTGGTGGGCGGCAATGTTCCGCTAGGGGGATTACCGAGTCGGGAATCGATGCCCGGTGGCAGGATGCTGGGCGGCGTTAGGGGTGGCGGACCGCCGATAATGCCGGTGTTGATCGGTGTGCCGGGACCCGGCCCGGGAAGGCCGGGGGGCATCGGCAATGTGGGTGGGGTAATCACTGGCGGGGTGCCTACCAGCGTGGGTCCGTTCGACCCAGGAACGCGAGGCCCCGGATCGAGCGTCCGAGTCCCAGCCGAACCACCCGTTCCAGAAACGGGGCGTCGAGAAGGTAACTGCGTCGATCGGGTGCTGTCCGGTGCCACCATGATCGGCGGAATTGGCGGAGGGCTGGTGCCATCGCCGGTCTTGGGCGTGGCCTCTTCAATGCCGGCCTTCGGCGGCTTGTACGGCGTCGGGAGCTTGATCTGGGCTCTGGCCTCGACCAGAGTGCCGCTGAGTTCGTACATCACCGAGCGGGCTTTCCAGTTCAGTTGCTCCTGTTGGTCCGGGGTCACCGGTGGGCGGCTCGGCAGGGCGGTCGGCCCGGGGCTCGGGCTGGGCGTCGGCGACGGGGTGGGTGAGAGGAGGGCGGCGGCCTTCGCCTTCTCGTACTGCTGGATCCTGTCCTCGTTGGCGACGTACTCGTCGTAGAGCTTCTTCAGCTCGGACCGCGACGTGCTCAACGCACCTGTGGTGGTGGCGAACGTCGTGTAGTTGGCGACCGCGGCCTCGTTGGTCTCCCGCAGGTTGCTGATCATCTCGTCGAGGCGGGCCAGGTACGCGGCGGCGGCGGGGCTCTTTTCCGGCGGCCACGCCGTGGCGAGATTGTTCCGGTAGTTCTGTACGCGAGCCAGGTGCGCGGCGGTCAGCTCGGCGGACCGGCGCCAGCCGGCAACCAGCTTCCAGTGCGCTTCGGTTTCCTGTTCCTTGACGAGTTCCCAGAGCTGGCGCACGTTGGCAGCGGACCAGTTGCTGCCGCCGTACCCGCCGCCGCCACCGGAGTCGTGCATCAGTGACCCTCCGAACCGGATTGCGGGCCGGTGTCGACTCCGGATCGGCCGGGGCCGGCGGGACCCAGCGCCCGGGTGACGTCGCTGACCCGGGCCTGCGCGAAGGCGTCCGAGCCGCTGTAGTTCTCGCTGATCTTCTGGGCGGCCGTGGCGAAGCTGCCGGTGCCGTCGCGGTAGTTGTACACGTTGGTCTGGGTGGCATCCTGGGCGCGCCGGTGGGTCAGCATGAATTCCAGGAGCTCAGGGAAGTTGCCCGACACCTGGGGCAGGGGTGTGGTCATGGACTCGGACACGTATGGCAGGTGGGTGGCGTAGTTGTCCTGCACTTCCGCGGCTAGTTTCGCCGCGAACTCCTCCATTTGCGACACGTCCGCTTCGATGCTGCGGTAGTCACGCAGCCATTGCGGACCGAGGTCCTCGTCGGCGATACGCATTGGCCTCTCCCAGGTGTCACGAGCCCAGCCTGACGTGAGGTTAGTCGGTTTCCGCCAGCCGCGGGGTCCCGCGCCGCCACATTGGATCAGCGCGGTAGACCGGACTCCCGCCACGCGCCGCGCATGGGCCGCGGAGCCTGCCGCGTCGCGGTCATCGCGCCCGGTCTTCCGCTACGGGCCCACGTCGACGCGGGGGGTGCGGCCGTCGTCGCCGGCGGGCGTGATCGACCCAGCACGATGCCGACCAGAGCCGCCAGCTCTTCCGCCGTGGGGGTGCCGCGTGTGATCTTGAACAGTGACCCGTCTTCCATGGTCACCAAGCCTACGGGGATACGCTGGTTGCAGGACTGATGGCTGTCTCACACTATGTTGATCAATTAGTATGGGAGCGCCTCCGGCGGGTAGTTTTCAGTGGATGTCCGTGTCGCCTCCTCAAGTTGTCGCAGACCGTTACCGGCTTGTCGCGCCGCTCGGTCAGGGCGGCATGGGCAGGGTCTGGCGGGCGGTCGACGAGGTGCTGCACCGCGACGTAGCCATCAAGGAACTCGTTCCGCCGCCGGGACTGACCCCGGAAGAGCGACAGGAGATGCGCGAACGCTGCCTTCGTGAAGCGCGCGCCATCGCCCGGCTCAACAACATCAACGTGGTCCGGGTCTTCGACGTCCTCCGTACCCATGCCGACCCGTGGATCGTCATGGAGTACGTCCCGTCGCGTTCCCTGCAGGATGTCCTGGCCAGCGACGGGCCGGTTTCCCCGCTGCGCGCGGCTGAGATCGGCCTCGGCGTGCTCGGGGCCCTGCGCGCCGCCCACCGTGCCGGCGTCGTGCACCGTGACGTGAAGCCGGGCAACGTCCTGCTCGGCCAGGACGGGCGGGTGGTGCTGACCGACTTCGGCCTGGCCACCGTTCCGGGCGACCCGAACGTCACCCGCACCGGCCTGGTGCTGGGCTCGCCGGCGTATATCGCACCGGAACGGGCCCGCGACGGTTCCGCCGGACCGCAGGGCGACCTGTGGTCGCTCGGCGCGACCCTGTACGCGGCGGTGGAGGGCCAGTCACCGTTCGCCCGGCCGTCCGCGATCGCGACCCTGTCTGCCCTGGCCACGGAGGCGCCGCCGCCGGCTCGCAAGGCCGGCCCCCTCAAGGCCGTGCTCAACGGCCTGCTGCGGAAGGATCCGGCCCAGCGGATCGGTGCCGCCGAGGCCGAGCGGCTGCTGATGCGCGCTGCCGGTCGGCGCCCCCGGGTCAACCTGGCCATGGGCCCGACGGTGCGGCGGCCCGGACTCGGCCGGGCGCGGGAGCTGTTCACCCCGGTGGTGCCGGGTCCGCGGCCGCCCGAGGCGCAGCCGCCCCCGCTGCCCCCCGGCCCGGTGTTCACCCCGGGCAAGGCCTCCGTGCCGACGACCAGCACATCGCTTCCGGAAGTCCCGGTACGCCGGTCCGCTCCGGTCGTCCGGCCGGTCGGGCGGGTCGACGCACCCACCCGGGTGGACATGCCGCCGGTCAGCGACGACGACCCTTCGGGCGACGCCAGCCCCACGACCGCCGCCCAGTCGCCCCCCGAATCGCCACCCGCTTCCGCCCGGGCTTCCGCACCGACACCGACACCGACACCGACATCGGCTTCGGCTTCGGCTTCGGCCGAGGTTGTCGCCGACCCGGTCGCGCCCGAGTCGGCGTCCGGCCCCGGCGCCCGAGCATCGGCTCAGGCTGCGCCAAGCCGCATCGCCGCCCCGGTGTCGCCAGCCCCCACCGCAGTCCCGGTGTCGCCGGGCCCGGCCCCGGCGGCGCCCACACCAGCGGCACCGCCGGCGGACGCCGGCGCCGCGACGCCGCCCGTGGCCTCGACGTCAGCCGCGGCCGTGGCGGCTGCGAAAGGGCCGGCTGAGGACGTCGAGCCGGTCGACGCGGCGGGTCCAGCTATCGACACCGCCGCCGCGGTAACCCCTTCGACCAGCGCGGACGGCACCCCCGCCGACGACGGGCGCCCGACCGGACCGGCCGCCGCCGCCGACCCCACCTCCGCTGACGGTCCGACGTCCGCTGACGGGCCGAGCCCCACTGGCGATCCCAGCGCCGAAACGGCCGCGCCTCCGACGGCCGACGCCGCGACCGCCGACCAAGCGACGTCCACCGTGACCGCCGACAAGTCGCCCCCGGTGACCGGCCGGCCGGCCCCGTCGACCAACGCGGCGCCCGCTGATGAGCCGGCGTTCCCGTCGACCGACGCAGCGCCCGCCGACGAGCCGGCGTCCACGGCGACCGCCCCGGCGCCCGTCGACAGCCCGGCGTCCTCGACGACCGACGTAGCGGGTGACAAGGCCGATGTTGGTACGCCGCCCGCGTCCGCCGCCGGCACCACCTCCGCGTTGGCCGCAGCGGCCGGAACGGTGGCAGCGGGTGCGGCCGCTGCGACCCGGGTGCCGGGGTCCAAGAGCAAGAAGCACAAGAACAAGGCCGCCCGGGCCGCCGCTGCGCGCAATGCGACCGCCAAGGGCAGCGGCGCGCCCCCCGCCCCTGCCGGTGGTGGTCGCCAATCCACCGGCGGTGCTGTGGCAGCGGCCGGGGGCGCCAAGCCGGCGATGGGCACCCAACCCACCACCGGCACCCAACCGCCGACGGCCGGGCCGGCGTCCGCCGCCACCTCGTCGGCCGACGCCGCCCCTGAAACCGCGTCCGCCTCCACAACGGCGGCCGACCGAACGTCGGACTCGAAGCCCTCCGGGCCGAAAACCACGGACGAGCCGAAAACCACGGACGAGCCGAAAACCAGCGGCGAGCCGAAAGCCAGCGGCGAGCCGAAAGCCCCGGACGCGGACGCGACGGCACCGAAGACCGGCGAAGGCAGGGCCACCGCCGGCAAGGCGCCCGGTCCGAAGGCCGCCGCCCTGAAGGTGACCGAGGCGAAGGCCGCGCCGTCGGGGGCATCGAAGGCGCGGCCGGGGTCGGCCGCGCCGTCACCGCGCACGCCCCGCAGGACCGATTCGTCGGTGCCGCCGCCGCGGTCCGGCCCGGCGGGGCAGACGACCTCCCCCGGTAGGAAGGGGTCGGCGCCCCGCAGGACGGCGCCGCCGGCGACCCCGCGCACCGGTACGACGTACCCGGCGTCTCGGTCGGCCATCGCGTCCGGGCGGGCGCCCGGGGTGGTGGCATCGCCACCGCTACGAACGAGGTTGGCGGCTGGCTTGACCAGCGCCGTTACCACCGTCAAGGGACTTGATCGGCGTCGGCTCTGGTTGATTGTCGCCCTGGTGGTCGCGGTGCTGCTGGCGCTGGTTCTGGTCATTCCGTCGGTGCTCGGCGACGACACCGCGCCCGGCGACAAGGACAAGGCTGTGGGGCCGGCCGGCTCCACCGCGAGCGCGCCCGCCGGCACCTCGGCGGCGACGCCGGGTACCACGGCGGCGACGCCGGGTACCACGGCGGCCAACCCGCCGCCCGCCCAGGTGCCGGCGGCCACGCCGCCGGCGTCGACACCCGCCGCTGACCCCAGCCCGACCACCGCTTCGCCGGCCCCGACCAGACCGGCGGCAGAAGTGGCGCTGCCGGCGGGGTGGCACCTGCACAGGGACCCGACGGGCTTCTCGGTGCCGGTGCCGGGCGACTGGCGGGTCGTCCTGGAGGGCACCCGGGTGCGCTTCGAGGAGCCGGGCGGCAGCGGTCGGCTGCTCATGATCGACCAGACCCGGGACCCCCGGCCGGACCCGGTCAAGGACTGGCAGGAACAGGAACGGTCGCGGTTGCGGACCGGTAAGTATTCGGCCTACCAGCGGATCAAGATCGTG
>DASVVF010001060.1:0-1839 GCA_036386695.1 Catenuloplanes sp.
AAGGGGGGCTGGCCGACCGGGAGGGCTGACCGCATCGTTTCCCGGCATGGCCGGGTCGTCCGCCGGACGGCCCGGGCCGGTTCAGTAATGAGCAAGACCTCCGCTGCCGGCTCCCTGCCGGCGAGCGGACCTCAAGATCGATCGAGGGGGAGGTCACGCGTGGACATTGTCGTCAAGGGCCGCAACGTCGAGGTTCCCGACCACTACCGCATCCATGTAGCGGACAAACTGGCAAAAATAGAGCGCTACGATCACAAACTGATCCGTGTCGATGTCGAGCTGTTCCATGAGCGCAACCCGCGGCAGGTAGACCACTGCCAGCGCGTGGAGATCACCGTGGTGTCCCGGGGTCCCGTGGTCCGCGCCGAAGCCTGCGCCAAGGATTTCTACGCAGCTCTCGACGCTGCCATCACCAAGCTTGACACCCGCCTGCGCCGGGCCGCCGACCGACGGCGGGTCCACCGGGGCCGGCACGCTCCCCTCTCGGTGGCCGCCGCCACCGCCGGCCTGCCCACCGACCTGCCGAACGACCCGATCGGCGCGGCGCTGTCCAGCGCCACCGGCCCGTCGTCCAACGGCCAGGCGACACACGAGCACCCGACCGTGGTGGACGACGCCGTCGACGAGTACGACGACGGCAAACCGTGGCACATCGTGCGCGAGAAGGAACACCCCGCCGAGCCGATGACCATTGACGACGCGCTGTTCCAGATGGAACTCGTCGGGCACGACTTCTACCTGTTCCTCGACAAGGAGACCGCTCGACCGAGCGTCGTCTACCGTCGCCGTGGCTACGACTACGGCATCATCGCGTTGTCCGCGGCCGCGGTGGTGCCCGCCGCGGCCATGGCCGCCAGGTAACCGACCGGCCGTAGCCGAACAGGCTGCTCAGCGGCGGGGTCGATCCGGTGCATCCGGGTCGGCCCCGCCGCCCAGCGCGACCCGCGCCAGCAGGTCGCCGGCGACCAGGGCGAACAGCACGTCGTCGACCCGCTGCCCGGCCATCCACGGCAACCGTGAGCGCAGGTATCCCTCCCGCTGGAAGCCGGCCTTCTCCAGCACCCGCTGGGAGGCGACGTTGGTCGGCAGGGTGCCGGCGGCCAACCGGGCTATCCCGGTTTCGGCGAACGCCCAGAGCGCGACCAGGTGCGCCGCCCGCACCGGGTAGCCGCGTCGCCGCCAGGCCGGCAACATGCTGTAACCGATCATGGCCTGGCCGGTCTGCGGCTCCTGGTAGTACAGCCCGAAGTCCCCGGCCGCCGCCCCGGTCGCCGCGTCGACGATCACCAGGTCGGCGCGTTCGCCGGCCAGCCACCGGGCCGCCGAGCGGGCGCAGCGCAGGGCGCTCTCCTCCCGGTCCGGCGGCACCGGGGGCACGCTGGTCGCCACCACGTCGGGCAGCGAGTGCAACGTGTAGAGGAAGTCGGTGTCGCCCGGTCGCAACGGTCGCAACGTGACGACGCCGTCGCTCAGCTCGCCGCCCGGCAGGTCCGGCAGGAGCCGGGGGGTCGGCCCGGGCGGATCGTCGGCCAGCCGCGCGAACGCCACGAAGTCGCCACGGCCGCCGTCCCGGGCCGGTGCCGCGCCCCGGCGTACCCCCTCCCGGTGGAACCCGGCCGCCAGGGCGACCCGCTGGCTGGCGGTGTTCTCCCAGTCGGTGACCAGCTCCAGGCGGCGCAGCTCGCCGGCGAAGGCCCAACTGCTCAGGGTCCGCACCGCGGCGGTGGCCACGCCACGTCGGCGGGCCCACGGCGCCACCCAGTACCCGACCTCGGCCTGTTGGCGCGCCGGTGCGACCCGGTCCAGACCGATGCCGCCGAGCAGCCGGTCGGTGGCCGG
>DASVVF010001061.1:0-13357 GCA_036386695.1 Catenuloplanes sp.
CACAGCTGTGTTCTCAGTGGACGCCCATTGACCCAACACCGCTTCATGATCCAGACCGGGCGAGACCGCGAGGCCCTGGTCAGCACGGGCGGGCACGGACCCTTCCGAAACATAAGAGCACCACCGGAGCACCACGGTCCCAACATTCGGGAATTTCCCGGCTGGAAATGGGAAAGAAAATGGCCGTGACCCGCGTTTCCGCTGGTCACGGCCATGATCGTTTGTGCGCCCGAAGGGACTCGAACCCCTAACCTTCTGATCCGTAGTCAGATGCTCTATCCGTTGAGCTACGGGCGCGGATGCTCGACCAGCATACACACCGGCCCGAGCGCGGAGACTCCGGGATTCGAACCCGGGAGGGGCGGTAAAACCCCAACCGCATTAGCAGTGCGGCGCCATAGACCAGACTAGGCGAAGTCTCCCTCGGTGGCCTGTACACCACCGCCGGTAGAGAATACAGGGCCCCCGTCGCGGGCGGCAAAGGGGCTGCCAGGTGATCATAGCGGGGAGGTCCCGTGGAGCTCCGGCCGGCCCGGACCGGCGGCAGGGTATCGCCCGAAGTTCGCCACTGGCAGGCCGTATGTCGACCCGATGATCGAACTGGGCCTGTTTCAACGGGTGGATCTACGCTGATCCGGCTAGGCTCCGTCGACATGGAACAGCCGCCGGTCGACGAGTCCATCGCGCAGCCTTCGGAGCCCACCCCGGCCCAGCCAGAGGTGCCCCGCTCTCGTACCCCACGGGCCGCTTTCAGTGCACCTGAGGCGGCGCCGGATCCGGCCGCCGAGTCGGCGAAGTCGCCGGCTTCCCGGCGACGCCGGCGGGACGCTGGAGGCCCCGCACCAGCGGTGATGTTCCAGGCGCCGCTGTCACCAGCGGGCGACGATGATGCCGGCACGTCAGCGGGCGGCGATGCCCCGCCGGCTGCGGGCGCGGCCCGCCGCACACCGGCCAAGCCCGCTCCCGCGAAGCGGGCCCCACGCGCACAGCGGCCGTCGCGGGCAACGGAAATGCCTGCCCACTCGCCGGCCCCCGCCCAACGCGCCGCCGAAGCGGCCGCCGGGACAGCGGACGCCGGTCCCGCCACCGCGACACCGGACGCCACCGCGACACCGGACGCCACCGCGACACCGGACGCCACCGCTGCTGTGGCGCAGGCGCCGGAAGTCATCCCCACTACGAACGCCGATGGGTCGGGCGCTCCAAGCAACGAGCCGGCCGCTATCACCGTCGATCGACCGGCCGAAACATCGGCTGTGCCGGCTGGTCAGAAGGCCGCTGGTCCTCGGTCCCAGAAGGCCACGCCGAAGAACGCCGTGCCGGGCAAGAAGGCGGCGCCCCGGAAGCGGGCCGCAGCCGGCGACCGGGCCCCGGCTGCGACCACGTCGACCGAACCAGACGTCGCGCCCGTGCCGGCGCCCGGGGCCCCCACCGGCGGCAGCCAAGCCACCCAGCCCGACCCGGCCCCCCAGCCCGACCCGGCCACCCTGCCCGACGTCATGGCCGCATCCGGCTCGCGAGCGGCCGCCGACCCCGGACAGGGCGACACTGTCGAGGTGCGCCCAGACGACACGGAGGCCGCCGTGCCGGTGACGCCGACTCGCCCGAGCGCGCGGAAGGCCCGCGCCCGAAAGAAGGCCGCCGCACCGGAGGTTCGCGAATCGGCTCAGGACACCGTGCCGGTGGTAGTCGTGGCGGAGCCGACAAGCCAAACGCAGGACAAGCCGGCTCCGGAGACCCAGGCCCCGGAGGTCGAGGCCCCGGAGGTCGAGGCCCCGGAGCAGAACACCCCGCAGACCCAGAGGCCCGAGATGGGAGCGCCCGAAACCGAAGCGCCGAGGACCGTGGCGCCGGCAGGTACGGCGGCCGGCCAGCCGGCCGAGCCGGCCGGAGCGGCGGACACGCCTGACGCCATCCGCGCGGACACCACGGCGCCGGTCGACCCCGCCCCACGCGTCGCCGCCGCAGCAGCGCAGCCCCCGACCAGCGCGACACCGCAGCCGCCGACCAGCGCGACACCGCAGCCGTCAACCAGCGCGACGCCGCAGCCGCCGACCAGCGCGACGCCGCAGCCGCCGGCCAACGCACCGGCACGGCGGTCGGACAGCGAGGACACCGGGACCGACGGCCGCGAGGTGGACGCACCGCGGCCGGGTACCACCGAGCGGACCGGTAGCTGGGCGGCGGTGGTGGTCGACCCCGGCCACGCCGTCGAACTGCTCGCCCTGGCCGCGGTGGCGGCCATCGGCCCCCGGGCCCAGGCGTGGGAGCGGTCGACCCGGGAGGCGTATCCCACCGCGGACGCCGAAGGGCTGGCCCGGCTCGCCGTCCGGCGCTGCGTCCGCAGGGCCGGCGTGGGCAGCGCCGCGGCCGCAGCGACAGGGGTGTTGGCGCCGGTCGTGGGGGTGGCCGCGCAGGCCTGGACGCATGCGGAGTTGGTGCTGCACGTCGCCGCGGCGTACGGCCTGGACCCGTCGGACCCGGCACGCGCGGCCGACCTGCTGGTGTTGACCCAGGTGTATCCGGGTCACCCGCAGGCCCAGGCCGCGCTGGCCAGCGCCAGCGCAGGTCACAGCGCCAGCGCAGGTGACAGCGGCAGCGGCGAGGACCGCCGCACCGACAACGGGAGCGACAGGGACACCACCGGCGACAGCGACCCGGACACCGGGGGCGGCGCGAAGCAGCCGCCTCCCGAGGGGGTCTGGCGGCTCGTCGCTCCGATGGCGGTGCAGGCCGGCGGCTGGTTGGCGGCCCGTACGTTGGCACGCGGAGTGCCGGGTGCGGCCCTGATGTTCGCCGCATTGGGCGGTCGCACAGCGGCGGAGCGGTTGGCATCGCGGGCGTTGGCCCACTACCGCCGGACGGCGGCCGGCTGAGCCCTCCTCAGAGCCAGCTCAGCCAGGCCTTGGGGACCAGGGTGTAGCCGACGAAGGCGACCACGTCCAGCAGGGTGTGCGCGATGATCAATGGCAGCACTCGGCGGGTGCGCAGGAAGAACAGCGCGAACACCACGCCCATGACGGCGTTGCCGACGAACCCGCCGAACCCCTGGTAGAGGTGGTAGGTCGCGCGGAGCAGCGCGCAGCTGGCGATGATCGCCCAGGTGCGCAGTTCGAGGTCGCGCAGCCGGGTCATGAGGTAACCGACGAACACCACCTCCTCCAGGATGGCGTTCTGGGCTGCGGAGAGCAGCAGCACCGGGATGGCCCACCAGAGGTCGGGCAGGGCGGCCGGCACGAGATTGGCGTTCAGGCCGAGCGTCGCGGCGACGTACACCAGGAGCAGCCCGGGTAGCCCGATCGCCGCGGCCAGCGCGGCGCCCCAGCCCAGGTCGCGCCCGGGGCGTCGGAGATCCACCCCGAGCGCGTGCCGGGCATCGGCCCGGTCGCGGTTGAGCAGGTGTACGGCGAGCAGCACCGGCACCAGGGCGAACGCGATGCCGAGCAGCTGGTACGTGAGGTCGAGCCACGGCCGGGGTGACTGCGACGCGTTGAGGGTGGCCGTCTGCTGCGACAACGGCCGGTCGGCCGTCAGTTTCGCGGTCAGCGACACGATCGCGTAGATCGCGGACTGCCCCACCGAGACCCCGAGGACGAGCAGCACCTCGGCACGGAGTCCGGCGCGGGTGACGGCGGGGCGGGTTAGGTCGACCGACACGCGACCACTCTGCCTCACCAGGGACCGTCGTGGCCCACCGGCCGACGTTCGTCGTCACAAATGTGGCCATCGGATCGTTGAAGGGATCGAAGACGGCAGCCGATCCCGACGGGCGGCGCCGCCGCCGGTGTCGATCGTCCCGGTGCACCCATCGACGTCGCACTTGCTGTACGTCGCACAGTCCCGCTTCGTGGGCACGGTGTTAGGGCGTGTACGGAGCCATCACCTCAGCACGGACGACTTCTGGATCTTCCACCCCGGGCGCGCGCCGGCACTCCGGTGGTGTGCGGGCGTGTGCTGCCCCCGTAGAAAAAGGGCGTCAATGGGCAACCTTGAGCAGCTGCTGAAAGAGAGCTGGACCCTCGTCGAGGACCAACAGGACAAGGTCGCCGGATACTTCTATGCGCGCATGTTCCTGTCGAACCCGCAGCTACGCGATCTCTTCCCGGTGCAGATGGATGTGCAGCGGGCCCGGCTGCTCGGGGCCATCGTCACGGCGGTGCAGACCGTGGGCGACCCGGAGAACCTGGATGAGTACCTGCGGTCGCTCGGCCGCGACCACCGGAAGTTCCACGTCCACCCGGATCACTACAAGGTGGTGGGTTCGGCGCTGATCGAGGCCCTTCGGACGTTCGCCGGCGACCAGTGGAGCGTCGAGTTCGACCAGGCCTGGCGGGACGCGTACGCCGTGATCTCCGCGAAGATGATCGCCGGGGCGGACGCGGACCAGAACCCGCCGTTCTGGCACGCCGAGGTGCTCAGCCACGAGCGGCGCAGCCGGGACATCGCTGTGTTCACCTGCCAGCCGATGGAGCCCCTCGACTTCCGTGCCGGGCAGTACGTGAGCATGGAGGTCCCCCGCTACCAACCGCGGATGTGGCGCACATACTCGATCGCCAACGCGCCGCGCAAGGAGAACACCCTGGAGTTCCACATCCGGGCGGTGGGGGCCGGCTGGGTTTCCAGCGCGCTGGTTCGCCGGCTTAAAGTCGGGGACCTGGTCCGGATCGCGGCTCCGATGGGGTCGATGACCCTGGACCGCAAGTCGACCCGGGACATCGTGTGCGTGGCCGGCGGCACTGGCCTGGCGCCGGTGAAGGCGCTCATCGAGGAGCTCACCCGCTACAACCGCACCCGCTGGGTGCACGTGTTCTTCGGCGCGCGGGACCGCGAGGACCTCTACGACCTGGCGGAGATCAACCGGTTGGCCGCCCGGTACCCGTGGCTGTCGGTCGTCCCGGCGTGCAGTGACGACGCGGGGTTCACCGGGGATTCCGGCCTGATCTCCGAGGTGGTGGCGCGCTACGGGCCGTGGGCGGACCACGACTTCTTCGTCTCCGGTTCGGGCCAGATGGTGCGGGCCACCCTACGGACCCTCGCCGAGCTGCAGGTGCCGTCGATGCGGATCAAGTACGACACGTTCGGGGAGCTGTAGTCGCGGTCCGGACCCGCTCGGGTCAGTACGACCAGGCCTGCCCGACCTCGCGGTATTCCTCCAGGGGCACCAGGGCCACCCCGGCGCGCATCCGGTCGACGTAGAGCCGGCCTTCGAGGTGGTCGATCTCGTGCCGGACCAGGCGTGCCATGGCCTGTTCGAAGGAGGTGATCACACGGCTGCCGTCCCACCGGGCGTGTTCGACCTCGATGCGCAGCGGGCGGGGCACCAGGCCGCGCTGGTCGAAGAAGGACAGGCACCCCTCGTACTGCTCGTCGGTGTCCGACGCCTCGGCGACCACCCGCGGGTTGATCAGCACGATGGGCTCGGTGCCGCGGTCGGGTGGACGGACCACGGCGACCGCGTAGCCCAGGCCGATCTGCGGGGCGGCCAGCCCCACCCCCTTGCTGAACGGATGCAGTAGATCGATCCGCTCCAGGGTCGCGCGCAGTCGCCGGACGGCGTCGCGGGCGGTGCCGTCCTCGCGGGGCAGCTCGAACGGGCGGGCCGGCTGCCGCAGCAGGTCCGCGCCGCGCTGGACGATCCCCGCGGAGCGCATCCGGTCGCTGGCCCGTTGCCCGCCGGCCGCCGTCGCCTGGGCGGGGGCCGACCCGTCGGGGTCCGCACCGTTGGTGCCGGTGGCGTGCGCCGGTGGGGGTGCCGCGTCCGTTTCCGGCGCCTCGGGTACGTCCACGTTGACCGGTGCGCCGCGGAACCGCCATTCGAGCCGGTAGCGGGCGTTGAGGGCCGGCGCGTCGGTCGACCACTCGAAGACGGCGCGGTCGCCGTCGTCATGCCGCCCGATCGGCGTACGCAGCGGCACCTCCTCGGCGGACAGGGAGGTCTCGACCCCCCACACCTGGGCGTGGAACGCCGCCGGGAAGTCCAGCCGGACGGTCAACTGGCGGGTGGGGATCCGGACCGCCCGCTGGAACCACCGGCCCCACTTCTCCTGACCCACGGTGTAGGCGTAATGGATCGTGGCGCGTTGGCCCGGGTAGAGCGGGAACCGGCCCTGCTGGTTCTCGAAGAGCAGCCACACCTCCTTGAAGGCGTCCCGGTCGTGCTTCTTGCGCCACTCCATCGCCTCGCTGGCCTCGCCCTCGCCGCAGAAGGCCCGCAGGTCCAACTCCTCGAAGGTCAGCGGATGGTCGCGATGATGGCGGTTGGACTGCTGCGGGTCGTGGGGGTACCGGTCGACGGCAACCCGCACCAGGTAGCGGGTCACCGGCTCGGTGCCGGCGTTGTAGAGGTCACGGCGGATGGCGCAGCGGTACCGACCGGACCGGTACGACAACTCGGCGATCTCCTGGTCGACGATCAGGCCGGTGCCCGGCGGCATCCACTGCTCCGGCACGGGCGGGTCCCGGTGCAGGCTCCCCCGGGAGTGCCGCAGCTCGTCGTACTCCTGGTAGCGCTGCCAGATGGCGCCACCGGCGTTGAGCACGGTTTCGGCCCGCCGGGCGAAGTCCTCGGTGGGCCGGTGTCGGCGTCCTTCGACGTGGCTCACGTACGAGGGGTCGAACCCCATGCGGGCCGCGAGCTGCTTTTTCGTCATCCCGCGCTCCAGGCGCCACTGGGCGAGCGCGGTCACGAACAGGTCGGCAGCCCGCTCGAGGGGCGAGGTGGTCATCACGGGTGTCCCCTTCGCGCCGGAAACTTCAGTCTGCTGTCGGTTAACCAGCACACGACGCCAGTAGCGCGTTACTGACAGAACTCTTGACAAATCCCCCAGCGGGGCGGGGACCACGCTAGCCGAAGGATCCGACCGACCGGTTAACCGGAGTCGCCCGGGGTACCTCACCGGTACGTCCTCAGCGCGTCGCCCGGCTGTGACATGGTCGGCGCGACCGGAGGAACTATGGTTAGGTTAGCCTTAGCACGCTAAGGTGGGCACCATCGACCGGCCGAGGAAGCACGAGGTGACAGCTGTGACCAGCCAGCGGCACCCCGTTCCCGGCGCCGACCGTCGGCCCACCCGGGACCACCCATGACCGCGGCCGTGGAACACGACGCCCGGGCGGCCGCGCCGCTCGCGCCGGTCACCGCCACCCTGCGGGCCATCTTCGGCACCAGCACCCGGCTGCCCGGTCTGGCACCCGACCTGCTGGTCGACGATCGGGCCGGCTGGCTGCCCGCGACCGAACTCGTCAACGGCAACCGGCTGCCCGACCTGCTGGACGCCGCCGCCCGGCGCTGGAACGCACAGCCGCACGCCGCCG
Organism: Catenuloplanes sp.; assembly: GCA_036386695.1. Taxonomy (GTDB): domain Bacteria; phylum Actinomycetota; class Actinomycetes; order Mycobacteriales; family Micromonosporaceae; genus DASVVF01. The sequence continues at coordinate 7,315 of DASVVF010001061.1, forward strand.
CCGCGCTGGCCTGGAAGGCGTACACGTACTGGCTCGCCCTGCCGGCGGTGCTCGCCTGGGTCTCCTCGCGGCGGGTCCCCCTGCTGCGACCGGCCGATGTCCTCGTGCACTTCGAGGACCACCGACCGCTGATCACCATAGGCCTCGACCGCGACATCACCGTGGCGGTGCTTCCGTCCGATCCGCTGGCGGTTTCCGGCCTGCCGCAGGTGCGCGTGGTCGCGGACGAGGCGCAGTTGCTGGCGCTGCTGCGGGCGTCGCTGCTGGACGAGCACCTGACCCCGCTGCTCGACACCATTCACGAGGCCCACGTACGGGTCGGCAACCGCACCCTGCTCGGCTCGGTCGCCTCCGGCGTCGCGTACGGCATCCTGCGCGCCGCTGACGTCGTGCCCGGCCCCACCGCGGAGAACGTCGGCGTGCTGCTGTCGGCCCTCGGCGTCCAGGACCTGATCGAGCTCGTCCCGGGCCCGGACGGGGCGTTGGCGGTGCAGCGCAAGACGTGCTGTCTGGCGTTCACGCTGCCTCAGCCGAAGGTCTGCGCCGGCTGCTGCATCGCCCCGCAGCGGCGGCCCGCCGTCACCTGAGGCTCTCCCGCCAACTGAGCCACGCCGCAGGCCCGGGCGGCGGCGGGCGGTCGTCCCGGGGTGGTGGTCTCCCCGCCGGGTCGGCCGGCCGCCGCTCGCGCGGGATCAGCGGGGCGGCGTGACCGGGCCGACCGGGGGTGCCGGAGCGGCCGGGACGGCGTCGTCGGCGGCGACCAACGTCGCCTGCTTGTTGTCCACCAGATGGCGGACGTCCCACAGCCAGACGCCCTTGACCCACTGCGGCTCGAACCCGAGGATCCGGGTCATCGTCTCTTTCATGTAGAAGTCGCGCCGCTGGGGGGCCAGCACGACGACCGAGGCCTTCCAGTACCGCAGATCACCGAGCGTGATCTTCCGGCGCTGGTTGTCGACATCGTTCACCGTCCGGCGGTTGCGGATCTGGGAGAAGTAGTAGGACGTCGAGCGGTACGGAGCGGTGAACAACGCCGTCCGGTTCGTCGGGTCCTTGGGGTCGTTCTGCGGTCCGAGGAAGTAGCCCCGCGCGATCCGCATGTCATGCCCGGTGAAGGCGGACCAGCGCAGCGGGTCGGGGTAGGTGCTGTCGGCCACCGGCAGCGACACCACGCTGTGCTTGTCGTCGACGTACTTGCGCCACTCGCCGGAGAGGACGAACTCCGGCACCGGCGCCATCGGCCGCATCAGCAGCGGTGTCGGCGTCAACGGCACCAACGCCATGGCCAGGACGGTCACCAGGGTTGCCAGGATCGGCCGGCGGTGCGTCGGGTGCTTACGGGCCAGCGCCAGCCCCCGCTCGACCCCGAGCGCCAGCAGGATGGCGACGACCGGCGCGATGGCCAGCGCCCACCGGGTCGGCACGGCGGAGTGCAGCACGGGCAGGTTCTGCAGCACCATCCACAGCGACGGGACCCCGGTCCACTGGCCGTTGAGCTTGACCTGCGGGCCGAGGGACATGATCGCGAACAGCAGCGCCACCACGCCGAGCCCGATCACCACGGCGTTGCGCCGCAGCCAGGCCAGCAGGACGAAGAAGAGGATCACCAGTCCCCAGCCGAAGAAAGCGTTCTCCTCCGACGCGTTCTGGGTCAACGGGGCGGCGGTGGCCTCGCTGCCGGCGATCGACCGGCGGGCGTAGGCCACGAACGAGCCGAGGTCGGCACCGAAGGCGCGGACGCTCAGCGGCAGGCCGTCGTAGGCGTACGGGCCACGGAAGAGGATGTACACCGGGTAGGCCAGCACCAGCCCGGTGACGACGGCGGTGACCGCCAGGGCCCTGAGGAACGGCACGATCTCGCGGCGGTACTCCCGGCGGGCGATGACCACCGTGGCGCAGAAGACGCCCAGGCCGACCGCCGTCATGAACAGGACTTCGAGATTGATGAAGGCCTGCCAGATCAGGAAGAAGGCCAGGAGCAGCCCGTTGCGAACGGCCCGGCCCGGCTCGCGCAGCCGCAGCGTGCGCCAGATGATCACGGGAACGAGGAACTGCGAGATGATGTTGGGGTGCCCGCCGGCATGCGAAACCATGCTCGGCGCGAAGCTGGCGAACAAGGCGCCGAGCCAGGCCGCCGCCCGCGACGGGAAGAAGCACCGCGACAACACGAAATACCAGGAGAGCGCGGTGGCCGTGAGGGCCAACGTGAGAAACGTGTTGAACGCCACATGCGGGCCGAACAGGAGGGTGACCGGCGCCAGCGGGATCGACACGGCCAGCACCGAGGTATTGGCCATGAGGTTCACCCCGGTCGGGGCGTTCATCCGCTGCGAGATGAACGGATTGACGATATCCGTAACCACCCGCGCACCGTGCGCCATCATCCACTCAAAGAAGGCCTGATCCTGTGGATCTTCGTGCAGCTCGTGATCCAGGTGAAACCACAACGGCGAGACGATGAACAGCGCCATCCCGACCAGACTCAACGCCGCGATGACGTCGACCCGGCTCGGCGCCCACCAGCGGCGACCTGCGGAAACGGCCCCGCCGGTGCCGGTGTCGTCCGGCCCGGTCCGCGCGTCATCGGCGGCGGGCCCGTCGCCCTCCGCGTCGCTCGCGTCGCGCCGCTGCGTGTCGATGCCATCGACGTTATCGTGAACGGCGGAAGTCGCCTTGGGTGTGGGTGTACCCACGCTGCGCGACACGCCTGTGGTGTCAGTCTCTGAAACAGTCATAGCGTTCGGCAGCCTATCCGAGGAAGGTAGCGTCGTAGTGACCCCAGCAGGGCCGTGACGTAGCCGAGACCGGTCGCGCCGCATGTTGGCTAACGCGGGTCGCCAGGGGTGGTTAACCTGGGTGCGCGAGGCGTAAAGCCGGTTGTCCGGGGTAACCCGGACAACAACTCGACATCTTCCGGTCACAGGACCGACATAGGTCTCAATCGGGCCAAAGATTCGTGCGCGGGACAGCGTTCCACTTTCGGTCCTGACCGTCAGATGGTTAACTCTTGCGGTCCCGCTGACACCAGGACCGCTTCACGAGGGAACCTAAACATGGCAGACATCACCGGCGACCAACGGATCCAGTCAGAAGTACTGGAGGGCTTGGCCACCGCCGTGAACCACCGGCGCTGGTTCGTGGAGCTCGCTATCCCGTACCTGGGCGACGATCCCATCGAGATCGGCAGCGGCCTCGGCGACTACGCGCTGGAGTGGGCTCCCCACTTCCCGCGGTTCACCGCCACCGAGGCCGACCCGGACCGGCTCGTGCTGCTCAAGGAGCGGCTGGCCGCACACCCGTCCATCGAGGTGCGGCAGATGCTGCTGCCCACGACGGAGCAGGGCAAGTACAGCGCGGCCGTGTCGTACAACGTCCTTGAGCACATCGAGGACCACGTCGGCGCGCTGCGGAGCATGGCCACCCTGGTGCGCCCCGGCGGCAGGATCGTGCTGATCGTGCCGGCGTTCATGTTCGCGATGAGCCAGGTCGACATCGCGACCGGGCACGTGCGGCGCTACACCAAGAAGACGATGCGCGCGGCGCTCACCGAGGCCGGGCTCACGGTGGAGAAGCTGCACTACGCCAACGCACTCGGCCTGATCGGCTACTACACCGCCACCAGCATCTTCAAGCTGGCTCCGAAGGAGGGGCCGATGGTGAAGATCTACGACACCACCGTCCTGCCGGTGACCAAGGCGATGGAGAAGATCGTCCGTCCGCCGTTCGGCCAGTCGGTTTTCGCGGTCGCCCGCGTCCCCGGCTGAGCAGTTCCCCGCTGGGCCTCCGGGGCCCCCGCACCGACCGACAGCCTCACCGGTACGCATCGGTGAGGCTGTCGCACGTTCAGGCCGGCACCTGGTAGGTCGCCCGCAGGGTCGCCCGGGCCACCGTGTGGAAGGCCAGGTTGAAGCCGACGTACGCCGGGGTCGCCGCCGGCGTCACGTCCAGCCGGTCGACGTCGATGGCGTGCACCGCGAAGACGTACCGGTGCGGACGGTCACCGGCCGGCGGGGCGGCACCACCGTACGCGGCGTCGCCGTAGTCGTTGCGCACACAGAAGGCGCCGTCCGGCAGCTCGGTGACCCCCTGCGGCAGCTCGGTCACCGTGGCCGGCAGGTTGACCAGCACCCAGTGCCAGAAGCCGCTGCCGGTCGGGGCGTCCGGGTCGAAGCAGGTCAGCACGAAGCCCCGGGTCCGGTCCGGGAAGCCGGACCAGGCGAGCTGCGGCGAGAGGTTGGCCCCGCCGGCGCTGCCGTGCACGAACAGCTCGTCCAGCGGCTCGCCGTCCCGCACGTCCTGGCTACCCAGCGTGAAGGGCGGGACGTCGGGCAGGAGGTCATAGGGGTCGGGAGCGACCGCGCGGTGCAGGCTCATGCCGACGATTCTCCGCCAAGGCGCGATCTTCCACACCTCCAGACCGGCCGGACCTGTTCCAACCGGCGAGATATTTACCGGACCACACATCCGTACGGCCCCCGGCTGCGAACTACAGGAGGACAGCTGTTCAGCGCCCGGGAGGTTGCGATGATCCAGTCAGCCGGTGGCCCGCCGTACGCCCGCACCCGCCACCTGCCGCCGGGCGGCCTCGGCGCCCTGCTCGCCCGGGTGGCCGACGAACTGCGCACCACCGACCTGGCGCTGATCAGCCCGAGACGGGACGGCCAGCTGCCACGGACGTCGCCGCCGGCGCCGTAGCCCCGTCCTGCGGATGCGCCCGGACCGCCAGGAGCGCGACGTCATCCTCGGTGCCCCGGCCGGTCAGCCGGTCGAGCAGCCCGTCGAGCAGCCCGTCCACCGGGAGTCCGGCCAGCTCCGCCACGGCCGCGGCCAGCCGTCGCATACCGGTTTCCAGGTCACTGTCCCGTCGCTCGACCAGCCCGTCGGTGTAGAACAGCACCGTTGACCCCGGCTCAAGCACCGCCTCGGTGTCGAAGCGGGAGACCGGCTGGCGCAGCCCCAGCAGCGGGCTCGGACGGGCCGCGGTGAGCGGTTCGACCGTACCGTCGGGGCGCAGCAGCATCGGCGGCGGATGGCCGGCGTTGCTCCACCGCAGCCGACGCACCCCACGGGCCCGGTCGGCCGCGGTCTGCTCCACCCGGGCCATGATCACCGTGGCCACCGTCGACAGGTGCAGCCCGGTGATCGCGTGGTCGAGTCGACGCAGAATCTCCGAAGGCGGTTCCCCGCGATCGTAGGCGAAGGCGCGCAGCATGTTGCGCAACTGGCCCATGGAAGCGGCCGCCCGCATGTCATGACCCACCACATCACCGATGACCAGAGCCAGGGCGCCGTCGGGCAGGTGGAAGCCGTCGAACCAGTCGCCGCCCACCCGCTCACCCGCGCGGGCCGGCCGGTACCGGGCCACCAGCTCGAGGTGGTCCACCCTCGGCAGCGTCGGCAGGAGGCTGAGCTGCAGAGCCTGGGCGGCGCTGACCCGCTCGGCGAACAGCAGTGAGCGTTGCAACGCCTGGGCGGTGTAGCCGGCGAGGGTGTGCATCATCGTGCGTTCCTCGGCGCTCAGGACATGGTCCTCGGCCCAGGCCAGCACCAGGGTGCCCAGCACCGTACCGGTGCCCATCAGGGGCAGGTGCGCCGTGGCCCGGATCCCCGCCGTGGCGTAGTCCCCGACCATGCCCGGGAAGCGCTCGACCAGCTGGTCCAGGTTCTCCACGAAGACCGCCCGGCCGGTGCGGACCGCCGCCGAACCGGGGGTGTCCAGGTCAAGGTGGAAGTCCTCCCACACCCGGCGGGTGGCGGCCGGCAGCGGCGCCAGGCTGACGTACCGGCACCGGCGGCGGTCCAGGTCCGTCAGGGCGATGCCGGCGAAGCGGGTCGCCAGCGCACCGCTGGCCAGGCTGACCACCCGCTCGGAGATGTCCTGCAGGGTCATCGCGCTGGTCAGCGCCTCGCCCACCCGCAGCAGCAGTTCGCTGCGGTCCAGCGCGGCCCGCAGCGACCTGGTCAGGTTCTCGTGTTCGCACTCGGTCGCCCGCTGAGCGTCGGCACCACGGAAGAACACCACGACGTCGTCGCCGGCCCGCAT
>DASVVF010001062.1:0-1887 GCA_036386695.1 Catenuloplanes sp.
TGCAGCTCGTCCACCCCGATACCGGCCAGCAGCCGCACCAGCGCGGGCAACTCGGCCACGTTGTCGCGCATCGCGACGAAGACCACGCGGATCCACGGGGTGGCGCTGCCGGCGGCCCGCTTCGCGGCGACCAGACCGGCCAGGTTGCGCACCACCGTGTCGAAGTCGGCCCCCTCGCGCACCGCCTGGTACGTCGCCGCGGTGGCGCCGTCGAGGGAGACGTGCAACCAGTCCGCCCCGGTGTCGACCAGCTCGTCGGCCCGGGCCCGGGTCAACAGGGTGGCGTTGGAATTGAACCCCACGGTGATCCCCCGGCCGGTGGCCAGCCGCAACATATCCACCAGGTACGGGGACAGCAACGGCTCCCCGAGCCCTTGCAGGGTCAGCCGGCGCAGTCCCGGGACCTCGTCGACGATCCGGTGGAACAACGCCGCCGGCATCGCACCGGCCAGCTTGTTGACCGGCGGGCGGTAGCGCACCAGGCACATCACGCACCGCAGGTTGCACGCCGAGGTGATCTCCAATTGCAGGTGCGGCGGCAGGGGCGGATCGTCCCGAACGGGGGCAGGCGTCATGGCGCCGGATACCCGCCCCGGGGCCGGGCAAAACGGCGGACCTGCCGCGTCACGCTCTGCCGCGTCAGCTCTGGCGCGCCTTGCGGGTGCTGCGCGCGTTCGCCTTCTGGATGGCCTCGACGAGCTCGTCCTTGCGCATCCGGGACCGGCCCGGGATCTGCAGCCGCTTGGCGACGTCGAGCAGGTGCGCCTTGCTGGCGTTGGCGTCGACCCCGCCGGCGGTCGGCCGGGCCCGCTTGCCGGCCCCACCGGTGGCCGCCTGCTCGTCGCTGGGCCCCTTGGACTCCTTGGGCTCCCAGTGGTCACCGACCTTCTCGAACGAGTGCTTCACCGAGGAGAACGCGGTGCGGTGCGCCCGCTCCCCTTCGCCGTACGTCTCGACGGCCGAGTCGTGGGTCTTGGCCCAGGTCTCCTGAGCCTTCTTCGGCGAGCGCTTCAGCGTGCTGGGCAGTTCGTCACGGCCGGGCATGGCCACCTCCGTCGGCTTCTCCGTCGGCTGGTCCGTCACCCCGGTTCCCCGCGTGGCGCCGGCGAAACGCCGATCGCGCACACCGCTGGTTTGTGCTGTTCCGGCGCCGGGTAGACCGGGTGCGCACCGCGCGGCCGCCGCGCGGCGATGCGTAGGGAGCCGGCCATGGCAACGACGAAACCGCTGGCGAACACCCCGGCCGCTCCGACGTCCGGCAAGCCGTCCGCGGCCGGATCGGCCGCCGCGCCCGCCCCCGCGGACCGGCCCACCCGGCGCAAGCTGCCGACGCGGCTGCGCCAACTGCGCTGGTCGACCTGGCGCGGGGTGCTGTGGCGCAGCATCACCGGGTTCATCGACGACGACTGCAGCGACTGGGCCGCCGCCCTGACCTACTACGCCGTGCTGGCGATCTTCCCGTCGGCGATCGTCATCGTCGCCCTCGTCGGGTTGGTCGCCGACGGGCAGGAGGCGATCAACACCATCATCGGCATCGGCCGGGACCTCGGCGCCGGCGCCATCGTGGCCAACGACACCTTCAAGGGCGCGCTGACCAACCTGGTCCAGGGGCAGAGTTCGGCGAAGGCGTTGCTCAGCTTCGGTCTGCTCGGCGCGTTGTGGTCCGCGTCGAACTACGTCGGCGCCTTCACCCGCGCCTCCAACGCCATCTACGGCGTGGAGGAGGGCCGGCCGATCTGGAAACTGCGGCCGCTGCAACTGGCGCTGACCGCGGTGGCGCTGGTGCTGATGGCGCTGGTGGCGGCCGGCCTGGTGATCAGCGGGCCGGTGGCCGACGCGGTCGGCGACGTCCTGCACCTCGGCGGCACCCCGCGCCAGCTCTGGGGA
>DASVVF010001063.1:0-2500 GCA_036386695.1 Catenuloplanes sp.
TCGGATTCCCTCAAGGAACCAATCACCGACTGGTTCCACAAGTACGTCGTCGAGCGCACCATCGAGACCGACCGCACCGCCAAGTCGCTCGACATGGTCACCAGCTACGAGTACCTCGGCGACGCCGGCTGGCGCAAACCCGAGCCCGACGGCATCACCGACGCCAAGTTCGTCACCTGGAGCGACTGGCGCGGCTACCAGGACGTGCGCATCCGCAAGGGCGACGGGCAGCGGATGACCACCCGAGTCGACAAGAAGTTCTTCCGCGGTATGGACGGCACGCTGACCGACGACCTCGGTCAGAAGACCACCGACGTCCGGGAGTTCATGGGCCTGGAGGCCAGCACGGTCACCTACGACGGCTCGAAGGTCGTCAACCGGAGCGCCACCACGCCGTGGCGGCAGATCACCCACACCCAGAGCGAGTCGTGGGGTACCCGCCGGTCGACGATCGTCCGGCCGGCGACGGAGCGGAAGCAGGTCGGGCTGGAGAATGGCGGGTGGCGCGAGACCAAGCAGATCACCACGTACGACAAGAAGTACGGCGTGGCCACCGAGGTGGACGACCTGGGTGACACCGGCACCGCCGCCGACGACCAGTGCACCACCACGTCATACGTCAGCAACACCGCCACCGGCGTGGTCGCCCGCATCTCCCGGGTGGAGACCGTCGCCGTGCGGTGCGGGCAGCCGGTCGACCGCAGCAAGCAGGTCATCGACGACAAGCGCACCTACTACGACACCAAGGGCTTCGGCGCCGCCCCGGACAAGGGCTACGTCACCAAGGTCGACCGGCTGGCCGCGCACAACGGCACCACGGCCACCTACAAAACCGTGTCTGAGAGCGACCCCGACGACTGGGGCCGCGAGGAGTCGTCCAAGGACGCGCTCGGCCGCCTGACGAGGAACACCTACACGCACAACGCCGAGGGTCTGCTCGTCAAGATGGTCGAGACCAACCCGCTGGGTTGGGACAGAACCGTCGAGTACACCCCGGCGTGGGGCGCCGAGACCGCCATCGTGGACACCAACGGACGCCGTGAGGAGGCCGACTTCGACCCGCTGGGCCGGGTCACCGCCATATGGCTGGCCGACCGGTCCAAGGCGGACAAGCAGACGCCCAGCGTCAAGCACACCTACTACCAGCGCAAGGACCTCCCGCTGGCCACCCGCACCGAGAAGATCGATGTGGACGGCAGCTACGTGGCCACCTTCGAGCTGTACGACGGGCACGGGCGGATCCGGCAGAGCCAGCGGCCCGGACCGGGCGGCCGGCTGGTCGCCGACACCTTCTACACCGCCACCGGCAAGGTCGCCAAGGTCAACGACGAATACCTTGCCTCCGGCACCCCCGGTGACCGGATCATCGAGGTCAACGACGGCTCGGTCGCCGGCCAGGTCCGCACCGAGTACGACGGCGCCGACCGCCCAAGGGTCGAAACCCAGGCGGTGGCCGGCGAGGACAAGTGGAAGACAGTCACGACCTACGGCGGCGACCGGGTGCACGTCGACCCGCCGGAGGGCGGCACGCCGACCACGACAATCATGACCGCCCGCAACACGATCGCCGAGCTGTGGCAGTACAAGGGAGCCGGGCCCACCGGCGACCACGAGACGCTGAAGTACACGTACACGCCGGGTGGTCAACTGTCCACGTACACCGACGCGGCGCAGAATGTCTGGCGCAACGTCTACGACCAGCGGGGCCGGCTCAAGGACGCCACATCACCGGACGCGGGCACCACCAAGAGCACGTACAACGACCTCGACCAGGTGCTCACTCAAACCGCGGCCGACGGCGCCGTACTGAGCCACGACTGGGACGAGCTGGGCCGCCGCACGGCCACCTATCGGGGTGAGGGCACCACCCGCGCCAAGATCACCGAGTGGGTGTTCGACCGGACGCTCAAGGGCCAGATCGACTTCAGCCGTCGGTTCGAGGGCACCGCCGAGTACGGCATCGCGTACTTCGAACGGGACGCCTTCTACCGGCCCGCGAAGACCCGGTACATCGTCAAGAACGACCTTAACGCCGAGCTGAACGGCACCTACGAGTTCGGTACCACGTTCAACCGGGACGGCACCGCGCAGGGCGTCGGCTACCCCAAGGCCGGCGGGCTCGAGGCCGAGGGCGTGACCTGGACGTACGACGCGTTCGACCGGCCGATCGGGATGACCGGCGACACGCCGTACGTGACCGGGACCCAGACCCGGTACACGCACACCGGCGCGCTCATGCAGGTCGAGCTGAACACCGGCGGCAAGCAGGCCTGGTTCACCTGGAACTACGAGGAAGGCACCGACCGGCTGACCAAGGCGCGGATCGACCGGGAGAACGCGCCCGTCGTCGACATGGACGCCAACTACACCTACGACGCGGCCGGCAACGTCAAGCGGATCGCCGATACCCCGGCCGGTGGTCAGCGCGACGTGCAGTGCTTCACCAACGACGGCCTGCGCCGGATCACCGAGGCGTGGACCAGCGCCAGCACGGCCGCCG